>CAZDTI010000086.1:0-16978 GCA_964508085.1 uncultured Saprospiraceae bacterium
AGACCGAATTTACATAATTTTTTTTATTAAAACATTTTTGTCCAATTACTTAATAATTAATATTTTTCATATTACCAGAGGTTAATTATGTTCTCTATTAAATAACATCTATACTGAGTTTGTATCACATTGACCTCTTTTTTCACCAACAGCTTCTCCATAAAAACCCTCCATTGCTTATCATCTTTAAGTTGTACTTCTGGAATCAATGGTATGCCCCCCAGAGCAAGCCCCGAGGAATTACACCACATCAGATTAAACCATTTGGATTCTTTCTCCATCCAAACAACTTAGTTAACGCAAGGAGGATAGCCAGCGCCGACCTGCAAGACCGATACTAGGATTTTTTTAATGAAAAAAGTGACGTGGGTGGTTTTGTATTAGTTAACAAATTTTATTGGACCTATATTTTTTGTATAAGTGATTTCTTGATTTTCATTATTAAATAAAAAAGTACTGCTATCTAACCACTTTGGTTTTACGTAATACATATTTCCTCCCTCGTTCGAAGGTATATCAAATAGTTTATCTGAAATTATTAAACTCTCTTTATCCTTTTTAAACAAATGAAAATGAACACTTAATATCTCTTCCCCCCACTCCAACCATATCCCTGCGTAAAATTTATGATTTGGAGATCTAAATAGTTTATCCTTCAAATACCATTCGTTCTTATATTCTGATGCGGTTATTTCTTTTTTTATGCTGTGGATAATTTCTTCTTCCAAATGATGCTTTTTCGCAATTTCCAAGAATACCTCACAAATGACATTCAGTATACGCTCTTTTCTTGCTGGTAAATCATTCTTATAAAATTCTTCGAAATCAAAAAGAATTTCCTTTTCATAAAAATCCCCTTCCCATTCCTTTTGATTTCCCCCTAAACTTATAGCTATAAATTGATGTGGACTTTTCCAGTCACTCTTCTTCAATAATCTAAAAAAATATTCAACAAGATAATCTATTTCGTCATTGAAGACTCTATTCTCTTTCAAGTTAAACTTGTGATATTGTGCTCCGACTGTAAGATTTTTCACTTTTCTTAATTTCATTATCTAAATATAAATTCTTAAAACCTTGTACAGAAGCATTTGAAGGTCTAGTAGTCACTGTAGTACTTTTAAAGCCATTTCTTATTCCATCCCCCCCAACGACATAGTTTTATTAGCAGTCCACCTGCTCCCACCTTTACACATACTTTTGACTACCAACAACCCTTATTTTAGGACTACTGCCACAAAGGTATAACTTTCTTTTTCAATTGGTTTTTCAGTTGAAAAAATGCAGCGTATCATGTAAAAAATAACCCTCTCTGAATGCTCACGTTTTTTCTTCCCTTTTGTGCAATCATTGTTATAAAAAGCAAACAAAAAGCTCGTACAAACCTTTTCGATTCGTACGAGCTTTAACTCTCACTGGCCAGCAGCCAAAAGAACATTCGAGTAAATACAAGAACATTTACCGAGCGAAACGCGGGGAACCCAGGCTCTATGCCAGCAGGCTAAGTCTCGTTCCAAGCCTCCTACTTACTTCCCAATACAGAAATTACAATTGAACATACGATACTATATATCAACAATTTATAACAAAAAATAAAATCAAAGGTACAAATAAGATACAGTTTTATTCGTACATACCTAAGCTAAAAATTAATGATTATACTAATAAAAATTAAAATCTTTAAGTTGGAAGAGATGTAGCATATAACTTTTGTTATACTTCGAGGAGTTCTACTTTTTGAACCTTTGTAAAACATGATTATTGAATCTACATTAATCATCATATAAATTAAGTAATAAGTAGTATAATTATATAGTAAATTCAAACAGATGAAATGGGTAGACATCTTCCAAAAGAGTTTGAATAGTATTCAAACCTATACCGTAAAAAGTGGCTAATCAAAAAATTATTACTTTTGGTAAAAAACAAAAGAATATGAATACTCTAAACGATTGGTTAAACAAATGGAAATTAGACTCCTTAAGTATTAATACAGGCTTTCTTTCTGCCAGTGTAAGCTTCAATGATGCAGATAAAAAAGCGGCGTGGGAGATGTACATTGAATTACTCACTCGGGTAGCCACTCAAGATTTGCAGCCAGATCATGGTGATGAGAAATCAGCCTTGGATAGCATTTTTTCTCTTTTTAAACTGACCCGAGAGGTGATCAAAAAGCATGGTACAGATTGTGTTGAATTTACTAAGATTGCTATTGTTATTCTCAATCAGGTCATTCGCCCTTTTACAGCTAAGTGGCATAAATTAAGTTTAGCAAAAGCCTTTGATGATGAGAACAAATGCCGAGAATTCAGAGAAGAATTAAGAGATTTGCAAGTGATGCTGAGACGGTATACACAAATGCTGGGAGGTATGGCAGGGGTGGAGGATTTGACGGAGTTGGAAGAGTAGAGGAATTGAAATATTTAATGAAGAGTTCGCACCTAAATAACTAGCCAAATAATAAACATGGATTGGAACAAAGTTATTCTTCCTGCCCATGCTTCGGAAGATAACCCCGTATCCTCTTATCATAAGATAGCCTTTGAGTTTTAGGTTCGTATTTTAAAAGCCCCTGATATAACAAAAGTTATATCAGGGGCTTTTTTGTTCTATTTACCTTTGTTAAACACCCACCATTTATTTACATAATTCATTTTATTAGAGATTCTAAGAATTTTTCCAGAAATTACATGGCAAACTAATCGATAAAATTCATTTGTCTGTCGGACATATATATCGACAAATCCAATTATGGCGATATTTTATCCTGTGAAAGCAATAAAAAGCAGTTGCATTTTCGTTATAAAAAAATACTGAGCTTAGTTTTTTATCCCATATCATATCTCATTTTAGGATTCTGTAAAATCACTTCTAAATAGCTTTTGATATAAACAGATTTTACCATTTAATCACCTCCAAAATTCAACAAAATGATTTATCAGATATTAAAGTCACTAACGGTTAAGAAAGTTAAATACCGTTTTATTAGTACCTTATTCTTAGCTTTATTATTGTTGACATCTACTGCGCAAGAGGATACACGTTCAGCTTCAGGTGCTAAAGCTACCTTTACTAGTACTAGTACTAGCAATACGCTTAACTCTAAAAGTATGCGAATTGGTGGAATCTCTTTTTCACAAATCGCCAATCCTTTTGAAGGGTTAGAAAGCAAAGACATAACATTAAACTATCACCCCGAAAGAGAAGACGGACAACGACTCTCTATTCAGGTTGAAAATTCCCAAGATAGTGTTTACTTTTTAAATATACCAGATTGGCAGCTTAAACCAATTGCCGAGTTTGCAAATACGGAGGACCATGTTGCTATAACTCTTGTCGGTGATGAAAAGCTTCACGATGCCTTTCAAAACACACTGCTAGGTACCCGATTATATCAGGCGGATTTGGTCTACAGCAATCCATCTAAAGTGGTAGATTTGTTTAAAAACAAGGAAGAGGAAGGGGTAAATTTAGCCACTAGTGAAATAGAATCTGGCTTTTCTATAAGCGATGATGAACTTATCTCTTTGGAAGCTAATCTTGCTGAAGCTACGTATTTAGGCTATTATAATTTCAGCAATTATATTGTTTCTGATTGGAAAGAAAATATACAATTCAAGTTTGTTAACGATAAGTTTACAATCTCTGGAGAGCCCTATTACCAATTTAGAAACTTAGAAGCTAACTGGAATGCCTACCAAGTTAAAATATGTGACATCATAAATAATGATAAATATTTATCGGAGTTAGGACAAATGACGGAGGAAGATCTAGTTAAGTTGAAATCATTATGCGAAAATGATTTACAATACTCTTGGGTAGGACAGCAAATATACGATATAACTAAAACCTTGCGATACAAAAGTGAATATGATTACGATTCGTATATCGCTACAGTACAGAATATTATTCTTCAAGCGGAAACAGAAGACAATACAAAATACGCATCTAACGAATACTTTAATTCCATTAAAAACTTATTAAAGAACGATACGATGGAATCCGTTTCTATAATAAATGAATTGGACTTCAATGTGCTTTATTTGAATTTGGATACTTCTTTATATGAATATAACTACATAAAGTATGGCAAAGAAATTTGTGATTTTGCAGCCTTTATTTCCAATAAACCTGATCTATATCAAGACTTAATTAAAAAAGACGAATTTCAAAATATCTGTGAAACCTGTAAATTACTCTCTACTGAAAAGAGAGGAAAGGATTTGCAAAATTACGTGGTTGATCTTTATTACGCTTCAATCTATAACTCTGATGTGGTCAATAGCTCTGACATGATTAGAGTGTTGAAAAACATAAAGTCATATGAGAGAGATTCAATTATCAGCCAGCTTGAAAAAGTAGAATTAACAAAGGTTAACAACTCTTTGTCAGCTGAACTAAGAAACGTTGTATTGGGTAGAGACAAGGTAAAAATATTAAGAGGTCCGACGACCCAAGCAAAACAAAACATGTACAAGGTTCATGAAGCTGTGCCCGCAGTTATTGACGCTTGTACACAAACGATGAGGTATGCTGCGTTCTTTAAGTATATAAAAGAGCAAGATGCTGCACAGTGGGCTGAGTTTTTAGAAGAAGTAAGTAAGTTAGCTCCAATTGAGGATAATGGAATCACGACGCCTTCATTTTTGAATAATTAAAATATTATTAGCAGGCAAGTTTTACAAATAAACTTGTCTGTTAATATTTTCCCCCTGATAAATGAAACCATCTAAAATCAAGTCTGTTTTTTTTAGCTATTCTCGAAAAGACCGTCCAATAGCTATGAGGATCTATGATGATCTGATACGGTCAGGTCTACGGGTTTGGCGAGACCAGACCTCTTGTCCCTATGGAATCAACTTCCTCCGCGAAATAGAAGAGAAAATTAATGAGTACGATGGATTTATACTCTTAGACAGTACGAATTCAAGAAAATCTCATTGGGTCGTTGACGAGTATCGACTTTTCCGAGAGTTAAAAAAAGAGAATCCAACTAAGCAATTAGCCGTATGTCGGTTAGAGTCAATTGACCAATTAAACACCACACCGTCTTTTTTTGATGGACATGATTTAATAAACCATTTTGACTTTTCTGGTATCATTATTTATGATAATGACGCTAAATATAACGAGTCTATTTTTGAATTATGTGAACATTGGGGCGTAAGTCATCAACCTTATTACATTAATCCAACAGAGAAGGATTTTGAAGATGAAATTTCTCAGTTTTTGATTGAAGACGATGATAGGAAAGCGCTGTTGTCAGATTTTCAGACAGTCTTGTTAAGATCCAGACAATTGTTTCCAAATGTAGAAAACAGAATAAAAATACTGCTTGAGGATTGTGAACGCTTGGAGATAAAAGTCGCTGCCCCTCGTTTGGAGTTAGGTATAATTCAAGACGCTTCAAATAACATTTCCGAAGCATTACAGACTTTTGATGCTTTTGTGAAAGATTTTCCGCTTGACCCAAGGGGGTGGAGAGGCTTGGGAGCCGTAAATATTAGATTTAAACAATTTAAGGCTGCACTAATTGCTTTCAATCAAGCCTTATTTTTAACTAAAAAAATAAGTGGGATCATCCCGGAAAGCAACATAGAGGAAAAGCAAAAATGGGCTATTTATAGCGCTGAAAACCACCTTAAGCAAATGGATGATATTCGTTTGCATATTGCTTTTTGTTATCAGAAAATCGGAAGATGGGAAGATGGTTTGTTTTGGTATGAAACCATTTATGATTCCAAAATTTCAGATAATACTTGTAACCCAAATCTATTTATTGGTCTTTCCAGTTGCTATGAAAAACTGAGTAGGCAAAATCAACGTAAAGCAACTTTACTAGAAGGATTAACTTATTTTCCGCGAGATTGTATATTGAAGCGTGAACTTGGAAGATTCTATTTTGAAGAGGGGCATTTTGATGCTTCGATTGACTGTTATGAATTTTTAATTGAAGAAGAGTTTGAATTGATGAAATCATATGCAGACTTGATGGTCTTTCTGAAACTTACTAGAAGAAGAAATAACTTTCAAGTAAGACAAGAAGAAGCAATGAGTCTAATACCAAAAACTAAAATAGAGCATTATTATTATGGACATATTCTATATATGAAAGGTGATAAAAAAGCGGCAACTAAACACTATAAATTGTCAACTGGCAACTTGATAAGCTACGAAGAATTCTGGGCGGATTTAAGGCCATACTTATAAAAAAGATCTAAACCGATATTTTTTTATCTATTGAGTTATTGTTTTGCTCATTTAAATACCAATAGGCCGTTTCGATCAAAATTTTAACGAAGTTGTCTTGTATTTCTTGCATGGTAAAATCAGGTGTAATTTCTGCCTCGTCAATCCAATAGGTGTAAGGATAAGGAACATGAACAAAAAAACTTTTAGTTTTTAGATCTAAATAATTAGACATCATACATGCTAGATAGTAAACATGATTACAAACATACATGCCTGTATCGTCTGATACAATTACCTTAGCTTTACCTTTCATTAATCGGTGATTAATAATGTCCAAATCAACTTTCGAGTAGTAATTATCAGGTAAGTCACTCATGGCAATGGAAGGATGGATGGACTGAATAAAATCCATGTCTAAATGAGGAATATTTTTATGAGCAACCTTTTCCAGTTCTATTTTCGGCTTTGCAAAATCGACTCCCGTTGCAATAAATAAATCAGGTTCATGTTTTAAAATTAAATCTGAAACCCGCTTCCCCGATTCTTTAAAATCAACTGGAAGGATATCTGTAATTATTTCCCACTCAAAATTCGTCTTGAAAGATATTTTTTCAAAGGATTCGACTAGCACCTGAGAAGGGTTGACGGGCATTCCTGAAAAAGGGCTGAATCCGGTTAGTAGGATTTTCATGATGTGTTTGTTTTATGTTTTAAGCTAGGGTAATCGTTGGAAATTCCTCAAACTTTGTTTAGTTTCTTGTGCAATTATTAATAGAACGTTTGATAAATACGGACCTTATAAATTATCTATTTTATTTTTCTTAATTCTTTTATGATCGTTTCAAGGTACTTCATAATCTCTTCGTATGCTTCATCAGGATTTCCCCAGCTCGAAATCGCCAGTTTATTTATAGGAAGTATTTGAAGATTATGTTTGGGAAGCTCCTTTTCCCATAGACACGGACGAATAATAATAGGAATAATAAATGCATTACTTTCAAGACTAAAGGCATTATCGAGTTCTACGTTCTCAATATACTTGGAACTTAAATATTCTGGACTTAAGAGAAGAATAATTATGTCTGCCTTTTTGATATTATCAACAGTTTTTTTATTCCAACCTTGTCCAACCGCATTCATAGCACGATCCCATAGCATTACGTTTTCATCTTTTAGATGTGCTACAAACAATTTTACTAATTGCTCCTTAAATCTCAAGTCTTCGTGTGCATAAGACAAGAAAACATTTAGTGGGGTGTTCTTAGTTCCAAATGGTACTGGGGCTCCAAATGCTTTTAATTCTTCTTCTGAATAAAAACGTGCTTCTTCTTGAATACTGTCATCAATGTCATTTAGTCTTTCTTCATCTTGCTTTACATATTCTAATTCAGACTTAAAAATTTCATAATTAATATCAAATTCAACTAATGTGAGAGCCGCTATGCTAGCTTGATGTTTTAAAATAGACAATAAAAGATGCTCCGATCCTATATCAGCATCTCCTAAGCTTTTAGCTTCCAAGAAGGTAACTTTTAATATCTTCTCTGCGCGTTTAGTTAAAGGGAGGTTACCTACGTTTAAAGAGGTTTCAATATTTTCATTAGATATAAAACTTACTGACTCTTCTATTATGGTTATAAGCTCTTCCCTATTTACATCTAATGAGATTAAAACTCTGAGCCCTCGATTGTTTTCTATTTTTAAAATTGCAATTAATAGATGTTCTGAGCCTATAAACTCTTGACCAAGTCGAATGGCTTCATCTTTAGCAAGACTTATAACCTTTTTCACTTCAAGTGAAAATCTTCGATTATTAATAAAATTTATTTGTTTCGAATCTTTTTTATCACCTTTGCCATCTCGTACATTTGAAGATTTAATGGATTTCACTAATTCCAAGAGAGCTGCTTTTATTTTAGTCCGATTCAATTCAAATTCTTCAAATGGTACAAGCTCATTTTCTTTACTTAAAGAATTGTAATTATTTTCAATTAGACTTAGTTCATTTATTAAACGAGAATCAGAAGATAGGATCAACTTTATTCTTTGAATTGCTTTATCAATAAAATTGTTTGAAATTAGAATTAGAATTTCTTCTACTGCATCTATGGTTACACCTGTTTCTGTTTCATGTCCTTTCTCATTTGGAATTACAGTTTCTTCTTCCTTCAGGTTTTCTGTTTCTTTCCATAAATGAGTTCGAGCCTCTCTACCAAAAACAGTTAAGAAAATGATTTTTATATCCAAAAATAAACTCCAATTTTGTATGTACCAAAGATCGTGGTTTATTCGCTCATTTTGCTTTTCACCAAATCCCCTCTCTCCTCTCCAGCCATTAACTTGAGCCCAACCAGTAATACCAGGCTTCAAGTAGTATTTCTCCATTTCAGCATATACAGTTTCTTTATATTCGCCAGACAAAAGATATCTTTCGGGCCCTGGTCCTACTATAGACATATCTCCAATCAATACATTAAAAAATTGAGGTAATCCATCAAGGTCAAACTTTCGAAGATACTTCCCAATACGTGTAATTCTTGGGGATTCAACCGCACGAACCTCATTAAAGAATGCCTTTTTCGAGATAGCTATTGTTCTAAACTTATAACATTTAAATATTTTTCTATTAACACCCGTTCTCATCGGCATATATATAACGGAGCTTCCTTTCCCATCAAAGTAGATGATAATCCATATTAGTAGATAAATTGGAAACAATAAGATTAATACAGAAAGAGAAAAGAAAATATCGAATAGCCGCTTTGATAACAAACGTAAATATTTTTCACCAACCTCAGGATTTATTTTTTCTCTCTCCTCATACCGCCACCCCTCAAACCCACCCGGCAAAACAAAATCCCCCTCCTTCACTTTACTAACAGACTGCAAAGCAATAAAATCATGATCTACCCCTTCATCAATCAAATCCACAATTTCTCTTTTAAGCGCATGCTCTTCTTCCTGAAACTCCCCAGATTGTAATTTATGAACCGCCAACTGCATTTTAAACTGACTATAAGCAGCAGAGACAACTGGAAGTTGATTTTTCTCATTTTGCTTTTCCAGAATATTGACCAACTTTTGGTGAATATTTCTCCATGTCTCCTTATCCAAAAAAGAAAGTAGTTGTTTTCGTACCTCTTCAGGCATCTTACCTGTTTTCATCCAAGGCAGTTGGGCTAGTTTAACAATATTCGAAAAAGAAAGTAGGTTCTCGTTTTGTTTAGCGGACAGCAGTTCTCCAAGATATATGGTTAGATCCCAGGTGATTTCTGGGTACACCGCACAGGCCGCAATCCATATCTGGAGTGGTTCTGAAAAATGCTCTTTCAAAGAAGATTTAACATCTGTTGCATCCAGGCTGATTTCTGGTTGTGCATAAATATCTCGCCATTCTTTTAGATTGGACTTTTTTAATTTTTCAAAATGATTAACCACCTCAAGCATTCCATCAATGTTAGATGGTAGTACTACAAATAAATCGGAAAGATGCAATTCATCATAAGACCAGGAAGCACTTGGTTTAGACGTCATTAAAGCTTTGTCCTTCCAGTTGTGAAAAATAGAGGTCCAATCCATCAGATAGCCACTAACCGGATTAATCATTTTCCAACCATCGCCAAAAATGATCAGTCGATAATCTTTATAACGTTGGGCTAACTTTTCAAGAGATACTCCTTCTGAGTGGTCTTCATTCCAACAAACCCGCATGTCTTCTTTGTAAAAGAAACGCTCTGCATACACATTGTTTTTCAAGAGCTGACGATAAAGCCATTCAAATAATTGGCTTTGATGGTCGGCAACAGAAGTATGGTCGATCAGGAAAAGATATTCAGCAGGTTTTGTTCTATAGTTATATTTTAACTGTAATGCCCCACCATTTTTAATCGTTTCCTTTAAAGTATGATTGACATTCAAATAAGGGACAGTTCCTGGTAATCTTCTCCTAAGTTGTTTTGCTAGTATAGGTAGCTCATTTTCCAGATGTATTCTATTTTTTAGATCTAAATCTATTTTTAAAAAATAAGGCGGAGCTTTTGATTGGGTTCTTCGAGCGACTAGTTTCTTGCTTTGCATTTTTCTGAAATGGTCGACCCCTAAGGCAATAAAGAGTGGAAAGATGATTCCCCCAATAAATACTCCAAGAAGAAATGTTGGATAAAACCAAAATATGAATACAAATAGCAAAATAACAGCAAGTATAAAAATATATGGACTTGCTATCTTTTTTAAAATTGACTTGCTAAAAGAAATTGAAGAGTCACTTTCACTAGTTCTTAAATCAGGCTGTATACTTTTTCTAATAGTCTCCTCATTTCTGCTTTTTCGAGAGCTAAACTCAACATAAAATTGATCGAACAATTCATGAAAAAGCGTTTGTTCTTCATTGCTATTAACAATAAGTGGACAAAGTAATCTTTTTAATTCTTCAACATCCCCCGCTTTATGCGCAAGCTGATAAACACGCGGATAATCATCAATATCCAAATAGATTCCTTTACTTTTTAAGAGTTCAAAAAAAGCAGGTAGTTGATTTAAAGCGGTAATATGTGGAGCAGTAGTAGTCAATTTAGCTATTATTTTTAGCCGTTTTCCAACTAGTAATTCGTGTCTTTAACGCTTTCAAAAGCACCTCACTTTTTGCTAAAACAGAATAGGATTGTATTAATTTTTTCTCATCTACTTTAGGAGAGCCTATGGTATCAGTATTAAATTCCAATTGTTTAAGAATAGCAACCCAAGTGATTAATTCTGCAGTAGCGGGTTGCTTAGTATTGTTTTTTTGAGCAATGTCTCGAATGGATTCGAATTCAGAAATAAGGTTCATCAATGTTCCTTCCTCAAATTTTTCATCCATCATTTTAGTTTTAATGATTTCAAATAAATCATTAGTTTTTGGAAAATCAATATTGTAATAAATGCAACGTCTTAAAAAAGGAGCTGGTAAATTTTTCTCTGAATTACTGGTTAGGATAATAATGGGGTGGAATCCTTCAGGAACTTCGAAAGATCGATCCAACTCTGGCACTTCAAACTGGAGATATTCTAATTCATTCAGAATATCATTTGGAAAGTCTCTTGGTGCTTTGTCAATTTCATCGATTAATACAACTGATCGTTTCTTTTTCTCTTGAGCTCTTATAATCGCCTTACCCAAAGCATGATACTCAATGAAATCTTCCATTGATTTACTTGTCGTCGTTTCAGAAGGAAGATTCTTCAAATTCTGAATGTACTGAAAATGTTTAATAGCTTGATAGCGATAAAATAGTTCGCTGCCAATAGAAGTCGTTTTTGCATTAAAAACCAATACCTCCCCTAAGTCGAAATGGTCAGCTATATGATGTGCAAATTGAGTTTTCCCGGTACCAGGCTCTCCTGTTAGTATCAAAGGCATATTTAACTCTAAGGAAACATTTAGTGCATCAATAAGACCTTTGGCGGGTTTGTACTTTTTGGCTTGAGTCCATTTTGCCAATTTGCTTTTTGGGACTTTTTTTTCTTTGTAATGATTTATTGACATAGTTAGTGGTTTCTACTATTTGCAATTTTATTTATCGGAGTGCAGCTTTGGGTTCAGAAGCAATAAGCTTTTCTAACAAATCTTCTACTAAACGCATCCTGAAAGTATTTTTTTTCACATTAAAATGTGGTGTGTTGCTTTTTACTTCTCTTATCTTCGCAATATGTTTCTCCGCATCAATCGGAGAAAGTCGAGTGCATTTACATATCTGTTTAATGACATCGTCGATATGTACCCAACTTAACTCAGAAAGTAAAAAGCAATGGCAATGCTTTTTTATGAAGCGGTTAAATTTATTTTTCATCATTTTTTTCTTGGCAGGTAAAATAAAAGCAGGTATAAACCGATTGTGTTTTCTTTCTGTAAAAGTATAAAAGAACATATATTTTATTCCTTTTGATTGATGGTTGCAGAACTCTTTTATAATCCATTCTAAATATTCAAAAAAGAAGTGATGTGCTCTAGAAGTATCAATTTTAAATACGAACACAAACGTAGTTTCATTAAAGCCTGGCAGCTTATAGTTTTGAAAATCCGTCAATGAGTTAATAATTACAGAGCTTTGATTCTTGAAAAAACGGTTTTCAAAATAAGCCTGAAATTCAATTTTGCTTAATTCTAAATTACCTCCAATTGGTAGATCCTCCAATATTAACCTTTTCTTCGTTTGCTCTTTGTCATGTACATAATCAACTAGGTACTTCGACGAATACTCTAAAACAAACCGTTCTGCTAAACTTTCAGGATGATCTTGAGGTAAACCTCCAATAAAATAATGGAGGACTCCAGCATTCTGATTCTCTCCAAGGTGTTCTTTTAATTTAGTGAATTCTAGGGTTCTATTACAAGATATTTCACAAAACCGTTTTGAAGGTCTATGATATGACAAAGTACTTCCTCTTTGGGAAGACAGCATCTCAGAGAATTCAATGTTATGCGCTATCGAAGGGCTTGTTATACCATGATGATCTTTAATGGCTCTTACGATTTTTAATATCTCGTTTTCAATATTCTCCAAATTGAAGCTAACTGAAGAATTCTGAAATTTGACGAAATCTTGAATATTTTCAGGTAAGTTATCCCGCTCAGGAAACCCCCCCCCTTCAATCATTAAAGGAATTATGACCTTTCTAGAAGAAATACAATATGCTATTTCTCTTCTGACCCAGTCATCATCCAAATCGATTCGCCTTCTATTTCCTCTTTCTGGGTTTTGAACCTTTAGCCAATCTTTTGAAATTAAAGAAATCATTATAGACGAACGATCCAGGTGGTGAAGAATTCGATCCTCCCATTGATCCCCAGGTGATATACTCTTGTAATCCAAAAAAACAGCACTTGCCCCAAAATGCGTACTTAATTCTCCTTTTACTACATGAGCTAATGCCTTATCAAGCACTCGCCTATAATTAATAAATATATGAAGCGGTTTTCCACTCATTTTCCCTCAAATAATTTTTTCGTTAAAAGTCATACCGTAAAAATAACAAAACATTACATTTTCAACAATGTAATGTTTCATTATCAGCCTAAATCCAATGCTTAACTCAAAGGATACCTTCTCTATCTATCCCAACCCTCAATCTCCCCTAATAAACGACTTCTCAAAATATCTCCAGGCTCACCTGCACCTTCCAATGCCAAAGACTCCAAACCAGCAACTCCTAATTCCTTCATCTCCTCTAAATACGACTTTGCATCAGGACTTAATATAGACAAGCTATCTCCTTCTTCTGCTAATGTCAATTCGCCATTCCAAACATAGTGTAGCAATTCTTTTTGCCTCAACTGATTTTTCTGTTGTTTATACTTTTTAAGATGATTTTTAAAACTTGCATTCTGGTAGGCATGGTGCTCTGGTTTTATGTCTGGTAAAGGTAGTGTTATTAACTCTTCTACATTTAAGATACCCGCTCCCATTTTACGATCATTCCATCCACCAACGGGGACTCTCGCGGACTTAATCAACAATTGACGAAAAGCCTCCACTTTTTTCCATTTGTCTTTATATCCTGTCCCATACTTCTGTTTAATTTTTTCTTTATTGATGTGAAGCCAGAGTGCAGCCGCAGCAGCAACGTGTGGCACCGCAAAGGAAGTTCCGCTTCCATATCGAAAAATAGCATTGCCTTTATTGTCAAAACTAGGTACGTAAATATTTTCTCCCGGGGCTGTAATGTCTACTGTAGGCCCTCTCATAGAACCCTTCCAGGGAAGGTCTTTATAGTTAGAAGCTGCTGCCGCAATCGTGCCAGGATAAGAGGCTGGACGAACCACAAAATTAGGAAGCCGGACTTTATTTCCAGCGGCACAAACCCATATTAAGCCATTATCATAAGCCGCTTTTGCAGCAACTCTCCAAACAGACCTACCATAGCCTCCCATGCTCATTACCGCAATATCATACTTTTCTTTAATGGCTTGCATTACTACGTTGGCAACATGTTCTGCGATTTTGGGTCTTAAAATAATGACAGAATCGAATACGCGGAAGGGAACGTAATTCACATAAGGAAAAACGCCAAAATTAAAATCTTTTGCTAATTGCGTCGGACCTCCAATTAAGGCACTTGCAGTACGAGTACCATGGCCTGGTTGTTTTAGTGGAAATGTAATGGAATTCTCATCAAATGCATAATCGTCACTATCCATATAATCATAACCATCGTCTTTGTTCATGGTATCGATTTTAGGATGATGCGTAAATCCCGTGTCTATTTGTGCGATCTTAATTGTTGTCTTTCCATTGAAGTCACCATTTTTTCTTGCTTGGGCAATGGCCTGAGGAAAACGAACATTATCATGATTCCAATTAGGGACAAGACCTTTATTCTGTTTTTCAACTTTATCTTTATTACTTCCTTTTGGAGCGCCAAAACTTTCGAGTACATCATTTGGGGAAAAGTCCTCAAAAGTATCATCATCTATAATTCCAGCCTTGAGGGTTAAGTCAGGGTCAACCTCCACAACACCTGCTGTTCTTTCCAGTTTTTTTGCAACTTCCCAAACGCCCTCTTTTTCAATAGGAATTTCAACTTTTAGCAGAAAGTCATAATTTTCTTTTGCTAAGTTTTTAAACTCTTTTTTTAATAGATAGCTTACTTTGGCCTTCGGGTATTTCTTTAAAATACTTTTTTTGACAACCACGAACGGCTTTTGAGTGATCAAATCAAAGGCATGTTTTGTAACATTAGATTCCGTAACCTTCTTTTTAAGAGCTGCCTCTGCTTTAGGCGTTTTACTATTTACATTCTCTGTTCCAGGAACTCGATATTTATAGGATTCAATTTTCTTTTTTAAATGCGGCGCTAATATTTCAGCCAAGGTTTCTTTTTCAGCTCCTTTTAATTGTGTTAATTGTTTTTCCAAATTATTAATAATATGTTCGAAGAGTACTCCTTGATTCGCAACCCAAACGGTCTTCCCATTTTGGGTTTGGGGAACGCCTGCTCTGTGCAAAGCTACTATTTCCCATTGATCATTTAAGACTAATGAACCCGAGCTTCCTTCCTGCGTATCCGTTCCATACAACAAATATTTTTTCTCAATTCCGATTACTTTATTGTCACGAAAAGCAATTTGCTTAGGCAAACCCTTAGGGTGTTGGATAATATTAACAGCTTCTCCTTTTAGAATTTTATTATTGTAATTTCCTATATGATTATACCCATAATCTAATAAATTCTTTTTCCCATTAATTGATCGAGTGTTGACAGCAACAATCGAAAAATCAAGCTCTTTAACTTTGCTAGATACAAAAAAGAGGTCGGGGCGGAGCTCGAAACTATAAGAATTACCTGTATCAGTACCACCACTTATGCTTTCATAGTCAAATTCGGCACTGTAATTCTGCGCACTCTTTCTGCTTCTTAAAACGTGGTTATTTGTTATCAATAACCCTGGAGCAATCAAAGAACCTGTCCCAGCAGGGAGAGGCGTACCATTGGCTGAAGTGTAAGTTATTCGCGCTACAGTTGTTGCTACTTTTAGTGCTTTTCTCAGGTAGTTGATATCCATTAGATTATTCGTATCCCCAATGATTCTTTCTAAGACTGCCCCCTCATGTAGTCCTTCTGTATTTAAATGGCTATATCTCTTTTGAACGGCTTCTTCAGAATTGAGCTCGTGTAGATCATTGATAGAATTTGCATCCTTTGCCCTTTGAAATGTATCGAATAGGTTTTCCTCTTGTTGTCTTATTAGTTCGCGCGCTTCCTCTTTTACTTTTGAGGAATTCCGACGATTTTCTTCTTCTAGTTGAATTAATTTTCTTAAGTCCATATTATCTTTCATTTGTTTTGTTAGCAATAGATTTCAGGCCTTTTAATATTAACCGTATGATCTCGTAGATGTCTGTGGAGTACATTAGTCTTATATTTTCCGCTCTATCTAGGCCATTATTAAAGAAAGTAAAGTTTTGGTCAGCCCTTAATGAAATTAATCTTTCTTTCACTTTATCATAATCTATTTTATTTTCTTCGGGCTCCGAAATATTTTGGTTAAAAAAAGCGATTTGCGCTTTTTTCTTTTCATCCTCTTTTACATGGACTTCTCCATCTATTTGGATTTCATAACTTGTTTGGAATTCATAAGTGAACTCAACGGGATAGCTATCTTCTTGAGATGTACTTGTAATTTCAGAATCTTTGTCCAAGTCAATAACAATAGCATCCCGGATGGCTGTAGTTACTCCACCAAAACCTCCAATTAAGAAAATGGGTTCAGTTGGATTATCTAGCTTTTCTTCTTTTATAGGATCCAGGGCAAAAAGAAACTCCTCTAATACACCAGGATATCGACCAAAGTACCCCCGGACTTTCCCTCCCATCAGGATATGTGCGTCCGCCAGAGGAATAAGTTCCCGCCTCATTTTACTGAGAGAATGTGCTTTTGCAAAAAAGGTATGTTCATTATCTACGGTTATTATTTCTTTCGCAAATTCTTTTTTAACAATAGACTCATCAGGCTCCACAGGTTGAAATTTCATTATGGCGCTATGTTGCGCAATCTTTTTCTCATCGACCAAAGTATAAAAAGGGAAAGGTGCCAGATTAATAATTTTATTTTCATGGCTTGGTTTTGCTTTTTTCAAATAAGTTCTTGCAATATCCAGTAGTACTTCGGTGAAATTAAATCCATCTTTCACACTGAAATTTATATCACCTCCATAAACTAGTGTTACATTCAAATGAAGTAGCTGTTTAGCTAACTCAACAATCATATCCTGAATGAAGATGTTCGCCAAAGCGTTTTGTCCTGGAT
>CAZDTI010000086.1:16988-23719 GCA_964508085.1 uncultured Saprospiraceae bacterium
GGATTAGAGATGGAAATACTTACGTTTAAATGACTGAGATCTGTGGGTTTTATGAGACCTGTAGTAGGGTCCACACTTTGAAAAAATCCGGCTACTTTATCACCAAATAACATTAGTTCAGTAGAAGTAATGAATTTTATATTTGAGTAGTTGTCACAAATTTCGTCCAGTATTTGTTTTTCCCGTATAGGAACAGGAGGATTAGGGTAGACGAAAAAATCAGGTAAATAATTCTCCCATCTATCTATATCAATGAATCCTGAAACTATATTATTCATTTTTTCTTTTGCTAATTCCTTCAAATGAACAAAAGTCAAAAGCTCAGGCTGATGGATACTGATTCTAAAATTAAGGTTATCCATCTGGAATTCCTTTTTCAAATTTAATGAAAGTTCCTCGTGATACCTGGAACGCAAGCATTCTTTTAGGGCTGTGAATATGATGTTATCCATTAACAGCGTCGTGAGTTTCACTTCTCGTTGGTAACTGTTCAATCCATCTTTAAGGTTGTCAATTGTACTTTTG
Organism: uncultured Saprospiraceae bacterium; assembly: GCA_964508085.1. Classification (GTDB taxonomy): domain Bacteria; phylum Bacteroidota; class Bacteroidia; order Chitinophagales; family Saprospiraceae; genus CALGLS01. The sequence goes on from CAZDTI010000086.1 coordinate 17,514, forward strand.
ATAATGGGGACATTTCCGAAATACGGATAAACCCTCATGTCTCCTTTCGACAACATATCCACGATCACAATAGGCCGGTTGTATTTCTTCGCCCATTCTAATTCCTGCGTGCACCAGATGCTAGAAGAAAAATGATCAGTATGAATTGCCAGCATCGCTGACTGTTGCACTTCTTCACAAATGGTGTCTAAAAAACTCATTCCGATAGGAATATCATTCTCATCAAAGAAAGTGTAGATCGGAAAATCTTTGTGAATATGTTCTCTAATTCTTTTGGTGATAACCTGTCCATCCTTTTTGGTGTGACTCAAGAAGAATTTAGACGGCTGTTTTAATTTATTTTTTGCTGCTCTATTCTTATCAAAGCATCCTTCATCATTCATCAATCGCAATAACTCGTGGGCTACAATCGTCAGCATGTAATTGTCGCGTCTACTTTTCGGAAGGTCATAAAAGCGAATAAATTGAAGCAGGGTTAAATCAGTAGACGCACTTAGAACTTCCTGTTCTATGGCTATAGGAATGAGTAAATGGTTGTCATCTGCTCGTAGTTGGTTGGCAATATTGTTTAGTTGCTGGAGCGCGAGTGTGTCATTGACAAGCTTCACGTCCATTAAAATAATAGTTGCTGTTCGGGTGTAACCCTGGTAATTGAATTTATGCTTTTTTCCGTCCACTCCAATGATGTTCCCGTCTTTCAGTATGCCTAATCTAATAGGAACACCGAGGTCTCGAGAAAAGGTATCGTCAATATCTCTGGTGAATGTTTTATAGAAGAGTTCGGCGTAGGAGAGGCCTTTTTCGAAGTCTTGGTGCCAGAGGATGTTTAGGGTCAGGGGGGAAAGGATCATGTTGGCGGATTGTTGTTATATTGGTAATGTGTAGGTTTTAAGAGCTAGTAAGTATTGTGTTTTGTACTCTGTATTAAAGGGAGAAGATAGCATTTTTTTCAATTCTAATTTTTCATCTAAGAATTGGCTTGTTTCATTCGACCAGTTAAATCATGATTACAGTTTTCCTTATTATTAAACATTGCGTCTAATCAGAAACGAAAGGCTTCCAAACTACGCTCAATTCGATCCCCAACGTCTATTTTATGGTCTTGACGTCTTCTTTGAATTTCTCTTGCTTAACTACAATTCTTGATTGGTCTCATATTTATAAAAGCATATATTTCTATGCCAACAAAGATTATATTTATCTTTCTGTAAAGCTTTCTATATTGATCGTACTTTATAATGTGGAACATTACATTTTAAAGACTTATGGAAAATTGTAACAATACGCTAGTAGGGCTGATAGATGTTTATTATTCTTCCTCTAATTGAAAGGAAACAGGCTCACTCCTTTCTTTAACAATGTTTTCGTCCTGACTATTTCTCGCTAATTCTTTAAGCTTAGAGATTGATTCCAACTTGCTTTTATTGACGTTTTCCTTCTTTTCTATTGTTCTCGAATTAATAGATACACTTCCAACTTTGAATACTTGTGAAAGAAATTTAACTCCGTTACTGAGTATATCCTTAATTGATTTTTCTTCTTTTATAGGCTCAACTGAGGAGTCAGGAATGATAAGAAGGTCGTTGGGTTGCACCTCTTCGGTTTCATTTTCAATAGCTGATTTTTTCAACTGATCAGAAAGAAGAGTGGAGTCAATATTACCAACAGGTACGATAGTTTTTAAGAGGTTGTTAAAGTTTATATAACTCAATATGTTTTCTGGCATTTTAGCCGCTAGTCTGGTATATTCCTCCGTTTGTTGTTTGAATATGTCATCATCCATTCCTGTTAGCGCAATGGGATATCTTTTTGAATTAAACTTGAAGAAATTTTGAACTTGTTCTTTTAATTCACCAAAATCTGTATATAGATTTTTTATTCGATCTTCTTTATTAAAAGATTTGTAATAGGAATTTGGGCTATCAAGTAAAGTTAGTTTAGCATATAAAGAAGTTACCGTTAACAGTATTCTGTAAAGTTCCTTATGTTCGTCAGGAACATCATGATTACTAATAATTTGATTCACATCTTGAATTTGAATCTTTTTGGGTTCATTTCGAAGATAGTACCTTACATGTTCAATATATTCTGGTTGCTCACTATTTGTGATTCCAATTTTCACGAAAAACAATTGTTGTATATAGATACCTAATAAATATAAGTAATAAGCAGACCTATCAAGGTTTCTGTAATAGATAATATCATCATCATTCTCAATAAGTTTTCTATCTTCAACATTAAGACTATCAGATTCATTGTTGTAAGAGGTTAAACCTATAACTCTTTGGTCATAGTCAATAAATTGAACTCTCCAGAGCCTTCTGCTCTCCTCCTTAATACTTAATTTTGAAAACAAAATCCAATCATTCTTTTGCAATAAATCTCCTGAAAAAGATGGTGTAGTAAAATCATATTTAAATAAATTTGGAGCAGTGCTATTTAACTTTTCTTCTTGCCAAGATTTTAAAGAAATTTTACGTCGCATGAAGACAAATTCATTAGGTACATATATGTTCTGATTATCTCCAGTTATTTTAACATGAACACTATCTTCTTCTAGATTTAAAATATATTCTTTTTCATCCCCATACGCTGAATAGTCAAAATTAAGATGGGTGGGGTTGTTTCCATCCATTTTAACGCGGATATTATTGGGTAAAAGTTCAGAAAAATATTGAGTACTATTTATTTTAAAAACCTTTTCATAAATCATGTTAATTAACAAGTCTAAATATTTTATACCCATAAATAGCCTTACATGATAGGACCCTTTCATTGTTTTAACCTCTCTAATTGTCTTGTCTAGAGTATAGTCAATACTATTGGCTAGACTAGGTTTTCCAAGTATCAAAGGATTTTTTCCAGCGTAAGAAAATTTCGTTTCTATTAATTTGTTTAGAACAGCCTCTACACCTATAAGAATTTGTTCTTCGTCGTTATTATTTTTTATTTCTTTATCGGCTGCAGTTTTTTGCATTTCTTTCTCAATAATAGTTCTCTTAAAAGCATGAAAATAGGTTTCTTTCGATTTGTAAAGCATGCATTTTAATATCAATTCTACTAATTCAACAGGTGCGTATTCTTGTTTATTTTGATGCTGGAATGGTTTGAAAATATGATGAAAAAATGGCTCGCTAGACCGAGACTTAGCAATCCGTTTATAGTTTTCTAACATATATATTATTCCTTCGTCTCTATTATCAGTATCTATGTCCAGACCCTTTATATTTTCATAAAATCGTTCAGGAGATTTGCCACATGTAATCATATCATACGCTATAGCCCCAAGTCCGAATAAGTCAGTTCTTAGTCTCTGGTTTTTATACAGGATAACCTGAGTATTACTTTCCGGCAGAATCAAATCTCCTGCAATTGACTTTTCAAATGATATTTCTTTAAAAGGTTCGTTGTTTTTCCCCTCTAACGAAATTTGACTGATTTGATAAATGTTTTTAGGCGCCTTACTAAATCGAACCCAATCTCCAGGTTCGATTATGGTGTCGTCAAACTTTGGATCATGTACCAGTAGTCTTACCAGTTTGCCATTACCCTCAACTTTAACTTCGACATCACATACATCAAAGTAGTCCTTTTGCTCGGGAGAGCGATAATGCCTTGTGCCCAATGGCAAATCATCACTTAACGCTCTAGGATAGGACTTTAAAGAATCAGACTTGGAGTCGGAGATATCTAAAAATCCAAGGTCAGCGACGACTGCTTCAAAGCCAGGAATTGGATCTATTTCTTTAACAAAAATATTGGCAGGTTTTAAGTCTAGATGAGTGTAATTTTCAGAATATAGTTTTCGTAATCCTGCCACTATTGTTTGTAAAAATGGAAGAATAGTCGCCGTTCTTGTTACAAAGTTCATGGTCTCCAGAATTTTATACCCACTTTCATTTGTATTAAAACAACTTTCTTCTAATAATCCTTTTAGTGTTTTTTCATATACCGGCAACACCAAACCAAATTGTGAGATCACAATACCTTGACTTGCGAAGAACTCTTCCAGTTTTTTGCCTGCCGCTTGTTTGTCAATTTTAAACTTGTCTGTACCTGCGACGGGTTCAATCAGGCCAGATAAGTTTTGAAACCTCTTGTGCAATTGTTTTGCTACTGCTCTTTCTTTTTTATATCTTTCCTTCGTTGTATCTCCCTTTTCGTAAAAAAGTTTGAAAGCCCATTCTTTATCTTCACTATCTTTGATGCGATATACAACCCCAAAAAAGCCATCTCCAAGCTTATCAGGCAGTCCATTCTTGATGCAAAATTTATATACTCTTTTATCATCTGCCGTAAAAGATAAATCTTTAGAATTGAAAGAAAAATTCAGATTAGTTTCGTCTTTGGATGTCGTGTCTTTCATGATAAAGTTGTTTAATCAAAAGAATTCCTCGAGACTTATCTCAGAAAATCTTCAAGGTCAAGGGTTGTGATTGCGATACCCTGTAGCCTTAAGGTCAAGGTAGTTCAATTCACATTTATAAAATTCTGTTTATTCAAAACAATAAAGATTTGAAATAATGATAGAATTACAAGTGGGTGATTTTTTCATTAATATATTTCCATTTTTTTTGAATGACTTTTTCTAACCTTTTGAAGTTGACACTATCCCTTAAATCAATATAGATTAGATTAGATATTTTTTTAGGAATTGTACAATCGTCTAACTTTAAAGGAATAATAAAAGTATCGGACTCAGACATATTTAATGCTTTTTCAACTGCAAACTTAAACTCTTTATGAAAGAAGCCTTTCTCATCCATAGCTTTCTCCGAGAGACACAATAAAAATAAATCCGAATTTTTAATCTCTTTTTCAATTTCTAATTGAAATTTTTCACCGCCATGAAATTTCTTTTCATCAAACCATACATCTTCTACATAATCTAAGGATAGAATCTTACTATATAATAGTCGTACTACAGGCTTATCATCAGAGGAATGGCTTAAAAAGAGCTTTACTTTCTTTCTATTTTTTTTAAAATAATTTAGTACAGCTTCTTTTCCTTCTAAAATAATTTCTTGAGGCGGATCTATTATAGGATTATTGTTAATGTTTATTGCCTCGCTATTACCTACTTTCATAGGGAATTCAAACAACCAACTTGGAAGATGAGTTAATTCATTTTTTCTCAGGTCAATTTTCTTTAAATTTTCAAACGATTTTAAAAAGCCAAAATCTTCTATAGTCGAAATTTCATTTCCCCTCAGAGACAGAACCTCTATATTTTCTAAACCTCTTAGAAAATACAAATTAGAAATACCGGTTTGGCTAAGAGATAAACGTTTTAATTCCTTTAAATTTGACAATGAAGAAGGAATGTTATTTATAATATTGTCATTGAAATTTAGTACTTGTAATTTCTTAAAAGAAGTAATCAAATCAGGGAATGATTTAAATTTAAGGTTTTGTAAATTTAACCCTATGACTCTTCCTTTGCTTGAAAGAGAATAGCTACCCGCATTTTTAAATCCGCTTATTTCTATGTGGTTAACTCTCTTAAGGTTTAAACCTATTAATAGCTCAAGATCGGAAATAAGTTTCATTTCTGATTTCATAATAACTGGTCAGTATTTGATTCTAGCACACTATCAAGTAGGACTAAATCATATCAAATTAATAGTATAATTTCATTCAAGCTCTAATTTTCACCAAACAAAGAAAACGAATAAGCATAAATCAAGGAGCTTAACTATTTTTCGAAAGGTCGAGAAAGAAAACGAGATTTACTATATAACCTTTGTTATACAATTACCTCCTACCCTTACCTTACTTTTGTCAGTTAGCAATAGGATAGAATCAGTAATTTATATTAAAAATAATTTAAGCTATTTTAAAATGAACTGCATAAATCTAAAAAAAGGATACCTCTTCGTATTTGAAGGACCTGACGGAGTGGGTAAAACATCACTAATAAAATCCGTTTTTGAACATTTATCTACAAAGGATTATCCAGTAAGAAAATTAAGTTTCCCCGGAAAGACAGCAAAAACGTTAGGTAGCTTAGTTTATAAAATTCACCATAATCCAAATGATTTCGAGCTATCTAACCTCTATCCCCCTAGTTTACAAATTATGCATATTGCTTCCCATGCTGATGCTATAGTTAATAGTATTATCCCTCCTTATGAAGAAAAAGAAATCATTCTTTTAAGTACCAAGACTGAATTATATTGATAATAAAAAGTTCTTTGAAAAATTGA
>CAZDTI010000087.1:0-23654 GCA_964508085.1 uncultured Saprospiraceae bacterium
GATTAAGGATTAAGGATTAAGGATTAAGGATTAAGGATTAAGGATTAAGGATTAAAATAATCAAAATTAAAATAAAGATCATGGCTTATTCAGACAAATTATTAGACCACTTCAAGAATCCAAAGAATGTTGGAACATTGGACAAAAGTAAAACTAATGTTGGAACCGGTCTTGTTGGTGCTCCTGAGTGTGGTGACGTTATGCGTCTTCAGATTGAGGTAAATGACGAAACTGGTGTTATTCAAGATGCTAAGTTCAAAACTTTTGGTTGTGGTTCTGCCATTGCTTCTTCTTCTTTAGCTACAGAATGGCTAAAAGGAAAAACAATCGAGGAAGCACAGGCAATTGACAATATGGCGATTGTAGAAGAATTAGCTTTGCCTCCTGTAAAGATCCACTGTTCTGTATTGGCAGAAGATGCCATTAAAAGTGCGATTAAGGATTACAAAGAGAAGAACGCCTAAAGAATCGACTAACGATATTCTATTACATAAAATTTAGACGATATGCTTTTCGTAGCAGATAGTGCCAAATCAAAAATCGCAGAGTTAAAGACTCAAGAGTCTATGACTGAGGACTTCTTCGTTCGGGTATCCGTTATTAGTGGAGGTTGCTCTGGTTTGTCTTACAAAATGGATTTCGACAATGAAAGTCAACCTAATGATCAGGTCTTTGAAGACAATGGTGTAAAGGTGGTGACGGATTTGAAGAGCTTTTTGTATCTCTGTAATACCACCCTGGAATTTTCAGGAGGATTGAATGGAAAGGGATTTTATTTCAACAATCCGAATGCGGCGCGGGAGTGTGGTTGTGGGGAAAGTTTTGCGGTGTAGAACACCTGTGAGAAAAATAAAAGCAAAGGGGCTTGGGATTTGAAAATCTCAGGCCCTTTTTGTTTTTCATTCTTCAAAAAGTGTATTCATTGTTATGTTTTGTTGTACTAGAGAGATACTGTGTTTGTTTTCAAATAAGGTAAAGGTAGTTATGAAAGTAAGGAAAATAGACTTTCTGGTTTTCGTATCTTTTTTAAACGCGGCGGTTTTCGCTTTCAATTCTTCAGCGTACTTCTTACTAATTGTGAAGTCATTTTGAGAGAATTTGATTTCGCAAATATTAATAACATTATCTCCTCTATCTATTACCAAATCAATTTGACCACCTTGACTGTTTCCTTCTGTTGTTTTTCGCCAAGAGGATTCCTCTGTGAACACACTACTAATGCCTAATCCTTTTTTAATTTGTGGGATGTGGGCCAAACACAGTTTCTCAAAAGCGAAACCACTCCAACTTTTCCAGGAGGCCGTTTCTGATTTTCTTATCCAAGTACCTGCTCCACTTGCTCTGGAATTCGCGATAAATTTCAAATAAAAAGCAGAGTAAGGATCACATAATTTATATAGTGCTAATTTGAGGTTCTTACCTATCGGTAGATACTTTATGATAAAACCAGATTCCTCTAATCCACTAAATATTTTTGAAGTTGTTCCGCCTGAAGACAGCTTAGCAGCTTTCATCAACTCATTCCGCGTCATTCCTTTTGGCTTTTGAGCTAATATTTTAATGATATTAATATACCGTTCTGGTTTATTGAATAAACCTTCGTACAAATTTATAAACTCGTCTTGAAGTAATCCATCTTTTGAAAAACAAATTTCGTCAATTACTTGAGTAGCGCTCCTTCCCTTCTGAACCTCTTTTAGATAATGAGGTATTCCTCCCATCACCATATATAATTGAAGTAAATCATAACGTTCCAAGTTTATGTTCTTACTCTTCAAATAGTGCTCCGTTTCAAACAGCGTAAAAGGCATTAAACGTATGCGCTTTGTTATACGATTGTGTAAGCCGCCTCGATTCCTCACAACATTTGAAATCATCCAAGAAGCTGCAGAACCACAAACAACTAATATTACATCGGATCGTTTTGATGCCCAGGCATTCCAAAAATTTTCCAATGCAGATAAAAACCCTGATCTGCCTGTCGCTAACCAAGGCAGTTCATCAATGAAGATTACTTTTTTGCCTTTTCCTTTAAGGCTCTCCAGATACCTTCTTAGAATATCAAAAATTTTCAACCATGAAGTTGGGACAGTAGGAACTTGTGCTGTGCCGCTCAGTTTAGCATTTAGCGTATTTACAAAATTTTCTAATTGCTGCTTCTTTGTTGCTTTATTCAACCCGGTAACTGAAAAAACCATCTCCTTTTTATATACCATTTCTATCAAAAATGTTTTTCCAACTCGCCTTCTACCATAGACCGCCACAAACTCAGATTCATCTGAATCTAGTAACTCTCTTAGAATATCTTTTTCTTTTTGCCGACCTATTAATTGAGTTGCCATAGACTTTTTATTTATCCTATAATAAGCTGATCGCTGTAAGTCTGTCAATACGACATTACTTAACACAAAGGTTAATAACGCTCCAAAAATACTAAAAAATATAGTTTTGGCTGTTTTAGTAAAAAGATAAGCGTCCAAAACTGTAAAAAAAAGGTAGTTTTGGACGATTTAAAACTTATATGATAGGAAATAAAAGATGAATTTCAGGATAACTGTTGAGTGGTTATACTCGGTGCTGGATAAGAAAGTGATTATTGACTAGGTAAGGCTTTCCGAGCTCTAGCCTTACACAAAGCCCTCTCGCGGAGTTCAGAAAGCCAGAGGAAGAATCACTTTTTTTACCTCGTTTGCAGTATAGATATTAGAATAGCGAGGCGAGGTTGCTGCTGCCCTTAGTGCTCAAGTCACCTCCGAACGCATCACCACCCAATGCAATAATCTAGGGAAAAACCGCTTTAAATAAACGGCAAAGGTTTCCTTCCCTCCTATTAAGACTTCATACTTTCCTTTCCTAATTGCCTTTGCGATCTGTGCCGCACATTGTTCAGGTGATAAACCAGCCTTAGTTGCTTTGTCCATTGAGTTTTGTTTGGAGCCATCTGCGGAAAGCGCATTCATGGAAATGTTGGTGTGGATAAATCCGGGACAAATTGTCAAGACTTGAATATTGTCTTTCTCATGTTCCATTCTTAGGGCATCAAAGAAACCGTGTAGGGCGTGCTTAGCGCCGCAGTAACCGGAACGCATGGGGGCGGAGAACTTCCCCATCAGGCTAGTGACCACTGAAAAATGTCCACTTTGTTGCTTGATAAAAACGGGTAGAACGGCTTTTGTAAGCGCAACTGTTCCGAGGTAATCTATATCTACTAATTTTTTATACACAGAAAAATCAGTGTCAACGATCATTGATCTTTGGCTAATTCCGCCATTATTGATTAGATAATCTATCTGTCCAAAGTGAGCTATTGCTAAATCAACCTTGGATGGTAGTTCGTCATGAAGTCCCAGGTCCAAAGGAAGGACTAAGACATTTTCGCTTGGCAAATTGAGACTTTGTTTGACCTCTTCCAATTGTGGTTTCCTTCGGGCAGAGAGAATTAGGCGAGCGCCCGCTTTCGCAAAATGTTGTGCGAGGGCCGCGCCAATTCCGGAAGAAGCTCCGGTAATCCAGATGACTTTGTTTTTGTGAACAGACATAAGCTTACTTTTTCCGCAAGGTAAATCTTCTTCTCTTATTTTTCGACATAAAGAGCAACTGCTTTAAGGAAAATACATGCAAGGCGAAAGCCAAAGGCACTAAAAAACCAGGCACCCAAATAAATGGGAAGTAAGCTAGTATTCGATTAGCAGGTTCGTTCATAAAAATTCGAAGTGGGGATGGAGTGGAGACAACAGCTATCGTTACGATATTAACCAACAATACCAAACCGAAAATATTCCAGATTATGGCTTCGAAACGACGATAGCGATTACGAGCAAAAAACACGAATCCAGCGATGTAAGCTGTCAGCCCTACGATGATGTCAAAATTGAACCCTTCAAAGGTCATCTGAAAGGGAACGGAACCTCCAAGGAAACCTAGCCACAAAATGACTTCCAGTGGAAATCTGAAACTCTGTAAGTAAACAAACCAAGATTCAGGGACTAGCTCTAAAAAAGGGGTGAATCTTTTGGAGAAAAGTAAATATAGTGTTAGGAAAATAGGTGGCAGCATGGCCAGAGCGATTCGGGGAGGTAATTCTTCGAAATTGGTGAAGAAGCCTGTAAGGGAAACGAGTCCAGTGAGTAGCAACCAACAAATTAGGCCAGCGAGTAAATAGTTGGATATTTTATCTGCTCTTTCAATCTGTTGAACGGATAAGATTCGATGAGTTCCTTTATAAATTAACCAAAGGACAAGGAGTATTAAGAAGATTAGAAGAACTTGGGCGAGGAGTAAATAGTTATCTTCGGTCATTTTAGGAGAATGGTTTGTGGACTTTTTGTCTGTGCTTCGCAGTCTAAAGCCAGTCAAGTCCCAATTTGCCTAGCAATAAGAAATAAGACAGATCTTTAAAAGGGAGCCTCCACAAACACTAATATCCCAGCGAAAAGCTTGTCCTTAAGAAAATAAAAGTAGTTTGAATGACATTCATTCTTTCACTACCTCTTGTACATCCACTGCATTTGCTTTAGCATGATTTTTAACAATCCCGACGAGATCATTGGAAGTGAGACTGCTTGCAAATTCGCCGTCAAGTACAGATCGTTGTAATTCATCATCAAGACGTACAAAATCAATATCATCAATCGACTCAAAGTCCAATTCAAAATCGCTGTCTTTTCCAATTAAACGGAGCTCTTCTTCTTCAAATTTAACTTGTTCTAAATCAGCCCAGGGCCATTGTTGAACAAAGTAATCATCGTAAGAAAATGCATAATCATCGATATAAATAGAGGGACGACCATGCTCCAGCACCTGCGTGCAGAAGTAAAATAAAAGGATGCCAATCATAATGGAATCAAAATCCATCAAATTGCCATAGAAGCGCACATAAGCGAGAAAAAACAACGTAATTACAACTCCCTGAACTAAGAGTCGCATTTGTGTATCACTTGTTTTAACCAATTTAATAATATTGATATTTCCCTTTACTTTATAGAAGAAGACTCTTTTTAAAACTTGAAAAGCCGTAAATCCAAAAAGGAATAATTGAGCTAACAATTTATAGGCCTGTATGAAATCATCACCGCCAAAAACACTAGGCATGAATAATCCGAGAAAACCCATGACGCATAGTACTCCAAAAAAGGCGTTGATTATTAGCATTATTATAAAGTAGTCGTATTACGTTTTTTCTTAGGCTTTTCCTTTGGTGCATTGGGGTCAACAGGTCGTTGCGGATTTTGATATTCCGGCATTAGTTTTTCAAAATCTTTGAAGAAATCCTCCATGCCAGACATATCCTGTTGTGACCATTGCTCCATCATATCTTCCATACCTTTGAATAGGTCATTTTGCATCAAGCTATCTGGAGAGAACTGAAAGAACAAGTTACCCATATCATCCAATGGAATTTGATTCATCATACCGTCTAATTCTTCCGGAGAGAAGTTAAATTCGCGAACAATAGTCGTATCTAAAAACATAGGCGCATCGCCCATCCAGCTTCCGAAGCCTTTCATCATTTGCTGCATCTGCTCCATCATTTTCTCCATTTCCAGTTGCATGTCCTGATTGTTGTTTTGCGCCTGAGTCGAAAAACTCATTAATAAAACAAGAGATAAAATTGTGAATATCTTTTTCATAAAATAAATATTGAATCAAAAATAAAAAGTTCTATTTAACGAAGGGGTAAAAAACAAACCGTTTGCATCTTGTTAACAATAGAAGATGTTAGATTTTTCAAGTTCTGGTCCTTAAAAGGAAATCCCTTCACTATATCCCCAAATCACTAGAATTTACGAAGCTAAAAAGGCAAAAATTAGTATAGACTCTTTAAATCCAAGTCCTCCATTATTTTAACCAATGTTTCATAAGCCACTCCTCGACCTCTTACGATAACTTCAAATCGTTTATTCACCAACAGATGAATCTCCCCTTCGGCTGTTTCCCGCACATAATATTCGTAGTACGGAAAACCTTTTAACGCTCCAGTTCGCTCAATAGTATTGTCTGTTTCTGTGTTTTTTGGATATTTGAGCCATTCTGCGATCTGATCCATTGTCAAACCTGTTGTCCCAGAATCTGCGATGCTAATTACTACTTGTTGGTCATCATCCTTGTTTCGATCCTTGTAAACCATTCTTGTTTCTGTTCCTGATTGATCATCCAATAGTTTCGGGCGACCATTAGCGACAGAAAAACGATTAAGTCCACCTGCATCTAGTGGTAGAATCTCTTGCATTAATTCAGGTAGAAAAGGACTTCCAGCTGCTTCCCCTTTTCCTGTTCGATCCATTGCTGGTTCTGTATAATTTACAGCGGGCATTGCTCCGGAATCTTCGATTTGAACAATAGACGACCTGACCGCAGCTGTGTTATCAGTAGTCTTTGCAGGGCTCGTATCTTCTGTTTCTGACTTTTTTTTCGTTTCTGAATCTGAAGAAGAGGTGCAGGAAGCAAAGAGCAGGGCAACAAAAAATAACAATTTAATTACGGAATATTTAGCAGACATAAATTAATAAGTATTTTAAAAACGGAAGAACAAAAAAGGCCAACTTCGTCAAAAACAAAGTCAGCCTTCAAAGTATTTATTTATTCTTTAGTAGTCTCTTCTCCTTCCTCGTCGCTCTTTTCTGGTTTCATTTGAGGAAAGAACAGCACATCCTGGATACTATTCGAGTTGGTCATAATCATGGCCAGGCGATCCATTCCTATTCCGAGCCCCGCAGTTGGAGGCATGCCGTATTCGAGGGCACGTAAGAAATCTTCATCCAAGACCATCGCTTCCTCATCTCCACGTTTTCCGAGTTCTAATTGAGATTCAAAACGTTCCCGTTGATCGATTGGATCATTTAACTCTGTGAAAGAGTTACAAATTTCCTTACCGTTACAAACCGCTTCAAAGCGTTCAACCAGTCCTTCCGACGTTCTGTGCTTTTTTGCTAGTGGTGACATCTCGATTGGGTAGTCCGTTATAAAGGTAGGTTGGATCAGCTTAGCTTCACAAGTTTCGCCAAAGATTTCATCAATCAATTTTCCTTTCCCCATTGATTCATCAACAGGAACATGTAATTTTTTAGCAGTAGCCACCAACTCCTCCTCTGTCATTTTTGAAATGTCAATTCCCGTGAAATGTTCGATTGCTTCATACATCGTAAAACGCTTCCAGGGGCGTTTGAAATCAATAACGTTTTCACCAACTTGTACCTTGGTGGTTCCGTTGGTATCCATCGCTACTTTCTCCACCATTTCTTCCACTAAGTTCATCATCCATTCGTAATCTTTGTATGCGACGTATAATTCTATTTGTGTAAATTCTGGATTGTGAAAACGACTCATTCCTTCGTTTCTAAAATCTTTAGAGAATTCATATACTCCATCAAATCCACCTACGATTAACCTTTTCAGATAAAGCTCATTTGCAATACGTAAATAGAGTTTCATATCTAAAGTATTGTGATGCGTAGTAAATGGACGAGCCGCGGCACCACCATATATTGGTTGCAAAATCGGCGTCTCCACTTCGAGGTATCCTCTTTCATTGAGATACTCGCGCATCGAGTTATACATTTTAGAACGCTTTACAAAGGCATCTTTCACTTGTGGATTCACCACTAAATCGACGTATCGTTGACGGTAACGTAATTCCGGATCAGTGAATGCATCGTGCGTATTTCCGTCTTTATCTTTTTTGACAATTGGTAAATTTTTAAGTGCCTTCGATAAGAAACGTAATTGCTTTACTCGCACGGTGACCTCTCCCATTTGGGTGACAAACAATTCTCCAGTTACCCCAATAAAATCACCGAAGTGGATCAGCTTCAATAACTTGGCGTTGAGTTCCTTCTCTTCATCCGTTTCTCCAAACTTTCCTTTACCAACAAATATCTGTACGTTTCCATTCGCATCCTGTAACTCTGCGAAAGAACCACGACTACGCATGAAACGCCCTGCGATGCTAACTACTGGCATTTTCTCTGGTCCAAAATCACCTAAGCAAGCGTCTCTCAATCCTCCGATAAAATCCGCCATTGGCATATCTGCTCGTCCTGTAGAATCATCAAATTGAGCAGTTTCTGATAGATTATACGCACTTGTCATTTCCTCGTTTGCCAAAAGGACATCTGTTTTAAACTTACTTTTTCTGAGAAAATCAGCCATCTTTTTAGCTCCAGCTGCACCAACTGCTTTAAGGCTCTCTAGCTGCTTTATGAGTTTGACCTCAAAGTCCGCTGTGGAGAAGTCTGTTGTTTTATAATTCACTTCAAATCCTTCTGCGGGGTAAGGGTCTACTCCCAAAGCTCTGATTTGTTCCATGGCCTCACGGCGCACGATTTCCTGTTCACTTAGATTTTGCATGTGCATTTTTTTGTTCTGTTAGTTTTATTACCTGCTTTCTCAAAAGAGGGACAAAAATAGGTGATTTCACTGGGAACGCCAAGGCTTAGGGACTCCGCCTAAGTTTCAATATTAAAAGCAAGCTCAAGCTTCGCTTCAATTCCCTCAAAATTATCTCTTTTTCCGAGCGGCGAATCGCTTATTAAAGGAGTCTGTTTAATAGTTGGTTCCAAAAAGAAAAATTAATCCATAGTTAACCTATAAATTCAGCGCAAATTCGCTGTAAAAGTCGTAATTTCGTACTAACTTATTAGTGAAATATAATATTAGGCGTCTTCTAAGCAGGTGGTCATATTTATTTTCATAATAAATTGAGAGGAGTTTTTGGAATAGACGAGGCGAAAAACGCAGTCATCCCCTTAGGGCTGGCGAGCCCGTCTGGCCACCGGACAGGTATTTTTAACGAAGTTTAGTCCAAAAAGTCTTTCAAGTTATTATAGAATTTAAACTGAATACCTGCTTAAGTCAATAGATACTAGCTTATCTATGCTTTTCCGAATCTAATCCACTAGTTAACCTGATATTCAACAGGCGAACCGCGAACTAAAAACAACCCCGTTTTACCGAGTTAATCCATTGCTACCTTTAAAGTCTCTGATCACACACTACTTTAGATAAATCAAAAGAAGCGTGAATTAAAATGAAAGAAGGTTTGCCCTACTCATTGTGATTTCGGCAAATCATCTACACCATTACTAAGCATTCATGTTCTTTTTTAGAAAGGAAACAAAAACAATAACCATCAATATGTTTGGCAATTACTCCCTGTCTTCTCTTTTTATTCCTACAAATTGGAAAGGCATTCCAAAACTGACGGTCCTCTTGATACTTTTTAGCCTTTTTGGGCAACAGAGTTGGGGACAAACAACCCTCCTTACTGACCCTGGATTAACCTATGGTGATTCGGATGGCCCTACAGGGCCGGATGTATATTCCGTGGATGTTTCTAACTGTACTTCTGTGAGTTTTTCCGTGGATTATAGCTTCTCTTTTGACTGGTTAGGGTCTGGAAATATGGAAAGTTCTGATGAGTGTAATTTCACAGGATTTCCGTGTCAAGGAGATCCAACCACTCCCAATCTCGGAGATTGTAATAGCTGTTGGGATTTTTTATGGGCTGTTTTTAACATTGATGGAGTGAATGTCGGAGGAGATTTGATCGGTGAAGCAGGGACAACCAATCTGGAACAATCTGGAACCATTAGCTCTGGTTTTATTTGTACAAACGGTGCATCAAATGCTGATATTACAGTTGTTACCCAGACTTGGGGCTCTACAGAATCCGTTACTTTTAGTAATATAGCTATTCTTTGTTACGAGGCAGCACCAAGCATAACCACCAACGCTCCTTTTTGTAGCGGCTCTACTTTAACACTTGATGGTAGTGCGACCGATCCTTCTGCTGTTGTTTCTTGGATGTGGTCGAATAATGGTAGTGGTACTATTGCGAATCCTTCTGCTCAAAATACTTCTGCCACTAACCCAGGTAATGGAGAAACCTACACTTTAACCACAACCGATCCAAATGGTTGTACCGGAGTAGCAACAGAAACGGTAGGAGTTGTTACTTCTCCAACAGCCACTATTTCTGTCAACCCGAGTTCAGCATGTGCTGGTGCCCCTGTTACTTTTACCTTCACTGGAACGCCAAACGCCACTGTCACTTATTTCGATGGCACCAGCAACCAAATCACTACACTAAACGGCGCGGGAATGGCAACGGTCAATACGACTGCCGGAGCTTCTAACATTACTTATACATTAATAGATGTCGTATTAGGAAGTTGTACTGCCACTTTAAGTGATTTCGCAACGGTAACCATCATACCTCCTCCCACTGTAAGTATTTCTGTGAATCCAATGACGACTTGTCAAAATACAGCTGTTGATTTTATATTCTCTGGAACGCCAAATGCTACAGTCACTTATTTTGATGGTGTCAGTAATCAGGTTGTCACCTTGGATGGTGCGGGGAATGCTACTGTTCCTGATTTCACTGGGACTACGGATATTACTTATACTCTTGTTAGTGTTAGTCTCAATGGTTGTACGGGCTCTCCAAGTGGCACTGCTACAGTGACCGTTACGCCGAATCCAACAGCAACCATTTCTGTTTCACCCCTGAATGCCTGTCCAGGAGAATTAGTAACTTTCACCTTTTCAGGAACACCTAACGCGACAATAACCTACGACGACGGAGGATCTAACAATACTATCACATTAGACCCGGGAGGCTTCAATACAATCACCATCCCTTTAGGTTCTTCTGATTTAACTTATAATCTCTTAAGTGTAGAATTGAACAATTGTGTTGAATCACTAACCGATGCAGCAACTGTTCTTGTTTCTCCGCTGCCAACAGCTACTATTTCTGTTAATCCGAGTTCAGTCTGCCCTGGCACCCCCGTTACTTTTACCTTCACTGGAACGCCAAACGCCACTGTCACTTATTTCGATGGCACCAGCAACCAAACCATTACACTAAATGGAGCTGGAATGGCAACAGTCAACACTACTGCCGGAGCTTCTAATATTACTTATACATTAGTAGATGTTGTATTAGGAAATTGTACTGCCACCTTAAGTGATTTCGCAACGGTAACCATCGCACCTCCTCCTACGGTAAGTATTTCTGTCAATCCAATGACAGCTTGTCAAAATACAGCTGTTGATTTTATGTTCTCTGGGACGCCAAATGCTACAGTCACTTATTTTAATGGCGTCAGTAATCAGGTTGTCACGCTGGATGGAACGGGCAATGCAACTGTTCCCGATTTCACTGGCACTACCGATATTACGTATACCCTTGTTAGTGTTAGCCTCAATGGCTGTACGGATTCCCCAAGTGGCTCTGCTACAGTAACGGTTACGCTGAATCCAACGGCTACTATTTCCGTTTCGCCCTCGAATGCCTGTCCAGGGGAACTTGTAACTTTCACTTTTTCTGGAACACCTAATGCAATAATAAACTACAACAATGGAACTCCTAACAATTTCATTACACTAGGCCCGACAGGCTTCAACACGATCACTGTACCATTAGGCTCTTCCGATTTAACTTATACCCTCCAGAGCGTAGAACTAAATAATTGCGTAGCTCCACTGACTGACGCTGCAACCGTTTTTGTTTCGCCAATTCCAACAGCTACTATGTCTGCTGTCCCAATGTTTGCTTGTGAAGGCGACTTTGTTACCTTTGCTTTCTCGGGTACACCAAATGCAATAGTGACCTTCTTTAATGGCAGTTTCAACGAAACCCTCACATTGAATGCTTCTGGTTTCAACTCTACTGGAACCTTTGTCTCGGATACAGACCTTACCTACATCTTGTTGGATGTAACCTTAGGTGCTTGTTCACAGACATTAAATGACCCTGTTACTGTCCCGGTTACACCCGCTCCAACCGCCAATATTTCTGTTTCTCCGACAACAGCTTGCCCAGATGAGGTTGTAATATTTACTTTCACTGGAACTCCGGGGGCCACCGTGACCTATGATGATGGCTTTGGAACCCAAAATGTCGTTTTAAATGGTATTGGAACCGCCGATGTTCCGATTGTGGTAGGAACAACTGATCTTATTTATTCTTTATTAGATGTCACATTAAACGGTTGCGCTCAGGTCCTCTCAGCTGTGGCTACTGTAAATATTGCCCAAGCGCCTACAGTAAGTATTTCGGCAAGTCCTAACATTGCTTGTGAAAACGAAAATATTATTTTCACTTTCACAGGAACCCCTAATGCCAACGTTACTTATAACGATGGCATTAGTAATCAAAATATTACCTTAGATGCATCCGGAACCGCAATAGTAAACGCAACTACCGGTTCAACCAACATGACATTTACATTGATTTCTGCCACCCTAGGAAATTGTAATGGCCCGCTCAACGGAAGTGCCACCGTAACCATTACTCCTCCTCCTACAGCAAGTATATCAGTAGCTCCGACAACTGTTTGTGAAGGAGCATTAGCTACCTTCACCATTTCTGGGACACCGAATGCCGACGTAAGCTATACGGATCCAACAGGAAGTCAAACGGTTACTTTGGATGCTACTGGTTTATTTCAAACTACTATTCCAACATCAAACGTTGCTATAACATATGTCTTAACTGAGGTCAACCTTAACAATTGCATAACCGTTTTAAATGAGGCCGCAACAGTAGACGTTACGCTATTACCAAGCGCCACTATTTCTGTAACTCCGACTACCGCTTGTGAAGGAGACCCTGTCACTTTTACTTTCACGGGAACTCCAAACGCAACAATTACCTATAACAATGGTACTACGAATACCACTGTTCTACTTGATAATAGTGGACTTGCGACAGTTATGACCACTGCCGGAAGTGATGACTTTACCTACACCCTTGTCAATGCGGACTTTGCCAATTGCTCACAAACCCTTAATGATGCGGCAACAGTAAGCATTGCGCCTACGCCAACCGCTACGGTATCTGCAACTCCTATTTCTGCCTGTGAAGGAGAAGAAGTCAATTTTACTTTCAGCGGAACTCCAAATGCAATTATCACATACAACTCTGGAGGAACAGATCAAAACATTGCATTAGATGGCAGTGGCGTAGCAATACTTCCCCTTACTTTGGGCAACACCAACATCACAATCACTTTAGTAAATGCATTGTTAGGTACATGCAGTAGTACTTTAAGCAACAACGCTACGGCAATGGTTATCCCAACACCAATAGCAAACCCAGGAAGTTTGTCTGCTTGTGATAATGGAGCAGGGCAAGCTACCTTTGATTTAACAAGCATCAATTCCATCATCGGAAGCGGAATGGTGCAATGGTTTGACGCTATTCAGGCACCCATTGGAAATCCCGCAAACTATACTTCAGGACCGACAACCATCTTTGCGACCTTGACTGTAAATGGTTGTACCTCGGACCTTGTAGCCGTTTCTTTGACTCTTGACCCTTTACCCGTTTTCAATAATCTTAGCGATGATTGTACGGCTTCTAACTTAGACTACATCGTCAGTTTTGACATCAGTGGAGGAACGGCGCCCTATACTGTAACTGGAGGAACAGGAACTTTGACAGGGACGCAATTCACCAGCGATCCTATTATTATCGGAGTCCCTTATAGCTTTTTCATTACAGACGATAACGGCTGTGGCCCTGTAGAGGTTAGTGGGAATAATCTCGTTTGTGATTGTATAACCGATGCAGGAAGTATGGACAATACCCCTTTAAATCCATGTGTAGATGAAATGCTTTCTGCAACTCACCTTAATGATGAGACACTAGACGGCGATGATATTTTGCTTTTTGTTTTGCATGACAATGCTGGGAATAGTCTCGGTACCATATACGCGACCAACACTACCCCTGATTTTGACTTATCAATAATAGCCGGCTTAATGCCAAATACATTGTACTATATTTCAGCAGTAGCTGCTAATGACAACGGGACTGGCATGGTGGACGAGACTGATCTTTGCATATCTGTTAGCCAGGGCACACCATTTATTATACAGGAATTGCCTGATGCAAGTATTGAACCCACAGCTTTTGTTTGTCCTCTTGGTTGCACTTCTGTTATGGTTACTTTAACTGGAACACCTCCATTTTCTGTAGATTATGAAATTAATCATCCTATAACAGGAGTACAAATGCTAACAGAGGTGACCAATAATGCTTTCTTCTTAGTTGATGTTTGTGGAGACGATGCATCCAACGCTATTATTACGATTACCTTAAATTCGATCAGTGATGCTTTTTGTGACAGAATGATCCCTTTAGATTTTTGCACTGTAACCGTTGGAAACAATGATGCCACAGGAACTGAAACCTATAATGGCTGTCAGGGAGATGGCTATTCTGTAGTGGTCAACAATGTAATTTATAATGAAGCGACTCCAGACGGAACAGAATTGATTACGGCTTTCAATGGTTGTGATTCTCTGGTAACTATTGATTTGAACTTTAGTGAGACCTTAACCGGAACAGAGTCTTACGTAGGTTGCCAAGGTGACGGCTACAGCGTGGTTGTGAATGGAGAGACTTACGATGAAGCGACCCCTTCAGGAATGGAAACCGTCCCTAGTAGCAGTAGTTGTGATTCTATTGTTACGATAGATCTCACATTCCTTCCTGAGCTTAGCGGAACAGAATCCTACACCGGCTGCTTGGACGATGGCTACAGTGTAATTGTCAACGGAACAACTTATGACCAATTAAATACTGATGGTACTGAAACGATTTTGAGTAGCACCGGTTGCGATTCTGTTGTCACTATCACATTGGTCTTCAATGACATTTTGAATGGATCAGAAACTTATACTGGTTGTTCTGGCGATGGTTACAGTGTAGTCGTAAATGGTGAGACCTATGACGAAGATAATCCTATCGGAACAGAAACAATAAATAGTAGCTCTAATTGTGATTCTATTGTTACAATAAATCTAATTTACAACCCAGAGCTGAGCGGAACGGAATCCTACAATGGCTGTTTGGACGACGGTTATTCTGTAGTTGTCAACGGTACAACCTATGACCAATTAACCCCTGATGGTACAGAAACAATAACAAGTAGCACCGGCTGTGACTCTATCGTTACCATCACATTGACGTTCAATGATATTCTAACTGGATTAGAAACTTATACTGGTTGTTCTGGAGATGGTTACAGTGTAGTCGTAAATGGCGAAACCTATGATGAAAGTAATCCTGTCGGAACAGAATCAATAAATAGTAATTCTAATTGTGATTCTATTGTTACTATAAATCTAATTTACAACCCAGAACTGAGTGGAACGGAATCTTACAACGGCTGCTTGGACGATGGTTATTCTGTAGTTGTTAACGGTACAACCTATGACCAATTAAATACTGATGGGACTGAAACAATAACAAGCAGTACCGGCTGTGACTCTATCGTTACCATCACATTAGCGTTCAATGACATTCTAACTGGATTGGAAACTTACGATGGTTGCTCGGGTGATGGCTACAGCGTAGTTGTAAATGGCGAAACTTATAACGAAGCAAATCCCATTGGGACAGAAACAATAAACAGTAGCTCTAATTGTGATTCTATTGTGACCATAAATTTAAGCTATGTCCTTCCTGTCACTGGAGATGCTTTACATAATGGTTGTATTGGAGATGGTTATTCTATTACTTTGAATGGGAATCTATATGATGAAAGCACCCCTACAGGAACCGAAACCATTCCAAGTAGCATCGGATGTGATTCTATTGTTACGATAAACTTGATTTACAACCAAGCTTTAGCAGGTATCGAATCTCATAATGGCTGTATTGGGGATGGCTATTCCGTTACTGTAAATGGCACTATTTACAACGAAGGCACCCCCAATGGAATGGAGACATTGATGGGTACTGGTGGATGTGATTCTATTGTAACTATCGCATTGACTTTTGCGGATATATTAATGGGAGAAGAAAATTACACAGGTTGTGATGGTGATGGTTATGCTGTTACTGTAAACAACGTTATTTACAACCAAGGCAATCCAACAGGAACAGAAACATTGCCCAGCAGTGGTGGATGCGATTCTATTGTTACAATTAATTTAGTTTACAACAATATTTTAACCGGTGAAGAAAACTATAACGGTTGTTCTGGTGACGGCTACACCATTTCGGTAAACGGAACCATTTACAATGAAAGCAACCCTACAGGCACTGAGACACTAAACAGTTCTTTGAATTGCGATTCTATTGTTACTGTTAATTTAGTTTTTAACGAAAGTTATGCACTGACTAACAATTACGATGGCTGCATAGATGATGGTTACAGCATTGTAGTAAATGGAATGACCTACGATCAATTGAATACAGATGGGACAGAAAACATGCTGACGATTAATGGTTGTGATTCTATTATTGTTATAGATTTAAATTTCAGCGACTTATTAAATGGGACAGAAAGCTATAATGGTTGCCAAGGTGATGGATACGAAGTGAATGTAAATGGAACTGTCTATAATGAAGGAAATAATAGTGGAGCGGAAACCTTGACGAGTAGTAATGGTTGCGACTCTTTAGTGATTATCAACTTAGTTTATGAACCTACTACTTTTGGAACGGAAACACATGATGGTTGCCTCGGTGATGGATATAGTATATTAGTAAACGGAACACTTTATAATGAAGGAAATCCAATAGGAACGGAAACCATACAAAATAGTGTTGGTTGTGATTCTATTATTACGATCAATCTGGCATTCAACAATTCAGTCTCTGGAGAAGAAACATACAGTGGTTGTAATGGAGATGGCTACGAGGTAATTGTGAATGGAACGCCATACAATGAAGGCAACCCCACAGGAATGGAAACCTTAATTAGCGGGGGAGGTTGCGATTCTATTGTAACCATAACACTGACCTTCAATAGCTTCCTGACAGGAGATGAATTGTACACGGGTTGCGAAGGTGACGGCTATCAAGTTGCCGTTGGAGGAACTCCTTACAATGAAGGGAACCCAATAGGAACAGAAACATTAGTCAGTAGTATTGGCTGTGATTCTATTGTTACAATTACATTAACATTCTTACCAGAACTAAGCGGAATGGAAAGCTATAGCGGTTGTGAAAACGATGGGTACGCAGTCTTAGTAAATGGTGTTGTCTACAATGAAGGAAATCCTACAGGTACAGAAACGCTCATTGGCTCTACTGGTTGCGACTCTATTGTTACCATTAACTTAGTCTTTAGTAACTCATTAGCGGGAAGCGAACTATATACTGGCTGTGAAAACGATGGATACTCCGTTATGGTCAATGGAACGCTTTACAACGAAGCCAATCCTACAGGTACAGAAACATTGATTAGCAATAGCAGCTGTGATTCTATCGTAATGATTAATTTGGTTTACAACCCAAGTAGCAACGAAAATGAAACTTACAACGGCTGTATTGGAGATGGTTATGAAGTAACAGTAAACGGAATAATATACAACGAAGGCAATCCTAACGGAATGGAGACCATGACTAGCAGTGTCGGTTGCGATTCTATTGTTAATATAAATCTTAACTTCAGCAATTCACTTAGCGGAGACGAGAATTACTTAGGCTGTAGTGGTGATGGATACGCTGTAATGGTCAACGGAACGATGTACAACGAAGGCAACCCAAGCGGAATGGAAACACTATCCACCGCAACTTGTGATTCTATTGTTAGCATCAACTTAATTTTCAACTCAACAAGTATTGGCAGCTTCGAACGAAGCGGTTGTGAAGGCGATGGCTTTGAGATCGTTATTGGAGGAACACTTTACAATGAGGCTAATCCTACGGGGACAGAATTATTGATTGGATCTAATTACCTGGGTTGTGATTCTATCGTTAACATTGCGTTGAGCTTCACCGATGAAGTTGTTTTTGACTTCAATGAAACCCTTTGTGATGATCAATTCAGAGTGATTAATGGAACAACTTATGACATTGGAAATCCAACGGGAACAGAAAGCATCCCTGGTGGTTCTTTTGCTGGTTGCGATAGTCTCATCAATGTCAATTTAGCCTTCTACCCTACTGTAACCGCATCGCTTTCCGCTACCGATTTCAGTTGCCCCGGAGACTCTACCCCTATCACTTTCCTACTTGATGGAGGCAATAGTTATAATGTTGTTTTTGATAATGCGGGCTCTGTCCTAAATTTAATGAACATTGCCAATGGCCATAGTATTATGGTCGCTCCTACGACTACAACTACCTACAGTATATTAGCTGTTTCTGACCCTAGCATTCCTTGTACTCCTATTTTACAAAATAGTTCGGTAACTATTTCTATCAGCAACATTACTGTAAATGCAACAATACAAAGTGACTTTGATGGTTTTGGAGTAAGTTGTAGCGGAAGTGAAGATGGTAGTGCTTTAGCCCTGGCTGAAAATGGTCAAGCGCCTTATACCTACAGTTGGGATAATGGAACAAACGGTGAAACGACAGACAACTTAAGCGCTGGCATTTATATGGTCACAGCGACAGATGCCGCTGGTTGTTCTGCTGAAACTTCTGTTATACTGACGGAACCAACACTAATTCAGGTTTCAGGAATGGCTACTGCTCCAGCTTGCTTTGGAGATACCGATGGCAGCATTATTCTCGATACTATCTTTGGCGGAAGTGGTCCTTATGAATTTTCGATTGACGGACAGTTCTTTGGTAGTATTGATGCATTCCCTTATACGATTCCTTTTGTAGGAAGTGGATTGCAAGAGGTTATCATTCAGGATGTAAACGATTGTGTTGTTCCTTATAACACTACAGTTCCGACACCATCGCTTAACGTAATCGATCTTGGTGGAGACCAAAGCATTACGCTTGGAGAAAGCTATGAAATACCTACTGTTACAAATTTTGACATAGATACTTTCTTCTGGTCTACTATTGAGTTCATGGATTGTGATACTTGTTTACAACCTCAGGTAAGTCCATTATATACAACAATGTATGCCATTCAGGCTGTAGATGCTAATGGTTGTTCTGCTTTCAATGAAATTACGATTTCAGTGGAAAAGCCAAGAGCCGTTTACATTCCAAATGCTTTCAGTCCAAACGGAGATGCCAGTAATGAAAACTTTACGGTTTATGCTGATCAGGATGAAGTAGTTCAGGTTAATTTTCTTCGCGTTTTTGATCGCTGGGGCGAGTTGGTTTTCCAGAATTCGGATTTTTCTCCTAGTGATGAGCGAATAGGTTGGGATGGAAGTTTCAAAGGAGATTTTGTTCAGCCTGGGGTTTTTGTTTATGTAGCAGAAGTACTTTTCGCGGATGGCGTTGTGATTTTATATAAGGGAGATTTGACAGTCGTTAAATAATAAAAGGCTAAAAAAGAGAGTTAAGGAATGAAAATAAATAATTCCCTAACAAATCATCCTACTTATGAAAAACACCTTTTTTCTCTTTTTTTTCTTGTCTGGATTTTCATTTTTAAATTCTGCTGTAGCGCAGGATGGATATAGAACCGCTATTGGTGCCCGACTGGGTTCACCCCTTTCTGCTTCTGCTAAACATTTTATTAGTGAGAAGGGAGCCATTGAGGCTTATGTTGGAACCGCTTGGTGGTACAATGGTTATAATTCCGTATCTGTCAATGCAGCTTATCAAATTCATGAACCTTTAGAGATCGATGGAGTAGAAGGACTTCGTTACTATTATGGATTTGGAGCAGGTGCACAATTCTGGCGATATGATCCAGAATTTAGCGATCCTGGTGCCAATACCTCTCTAAGTATTTCAGGATATCTTGGCCTTGATTATTACTTCGATGATTTGCCATTAAATGTTTCTGTTGACTGGCGCCCCACTCTTTTCCTTGGTTCCATTCTAGATCCTTTTGGAGCTAAATATGGAAGTATCAGTATTCGCTACATATTGAGTGATAGCTACTTTTAATTCAATTAAGTATTAATTACAAGTTGTCAAAAAGCGGAAAAGGAATTATAG
The DNA here is from genome assembly GCA_964508085.1 of uncultured Saprospiraceae bacterium. GTDB lineage: Bacteria > Bacteroidota > Bacteroidia > Chitinophagales > Saprospiraceae > CALGLS01. The sequence goes on from CAZDTI010000087.1 coordinate 19,829, forward strand.
CTACCTTTTCCGCTTTTTTTAGGCAACGCTTATCAGGAAATCCAAGCTTTAGATTAACTTTAGGCAAACAAACGTAACCAACTATGTCTAAATCAAATCAACCGTCTTACCAGACGGCCTTTTCTTTTTTTGTGATCCTCTTTTTTATGTGGGCTTTTTTGACGGAAATGAACGGCGTACTCGTTCCTTTTGTGAAGAAGGTTTTTGACTTTGGATATACGCAGGCCATTCTTGTTCAATTTTGCTTTTTCATTGCTTTTGCTTTAATGGCCATACCCGCTTCCAGCGTATTGGATCGCATTGGCTATCGAAAAGGAATTATTTTGGGGCTATGTACGATGGCTGTTGGCTGTCTACTTTTTGTACCTGCTTCTATGACTGTGATGTTCCCATTATTTCTGGGTGCGCTTTTTATATTAGCAACTGGTGTAACGATGTTGCAGGTGGCTGCTAATCCATATGTGGCCGTTTTAGGTGCTCCAGAAAAAGCAGCCAGCCGGTTGAATCTGGCACAGGGTTTTAATTCTGTTGCTAAGACAATAGCCCCCATCTTTGGTGCTTATTTTATATTGAAAGGTTTAAATGGACTACCCCAAGCAGAAGCGGCTTCTGCTGTCCAACTGCCTTACTTTGGCCTAGCAATAGCCTTGGTCGCTGTTGCTGTGATTTTCTTTTTCATTCCTTTGCCAGACATTAACGATTTAGAAGGTTTACAAGATAGTTCTACGGAAACAGATAACCGTACTATTTGGGATTTCCCACATTTGAAGCTTGGTGCTATTGCCATCTTTATGTATGTCGGTGCGGAGGTTGCAGTCGCTTCTTATATGATTAATTTCGCGGGGTTGGATCACATTGCCGGCTTAGAAGAATCTGAAGCAGGGCGTTTCCTTTCCTTCTACTGGGGAGGTTTGATGATTGGTCGATTCCTTGGAGCCGGATTGTTACAGACGATGAAATCGCATGTACTTTTAGCATTTAATGCAGTGCTAGCGATTGTTCTTTTAGGTGCTGCTGTAATCTTAAGCGGGCCTGCGGCTATGTGGTCTTTGATCATTTTGGGGCTTTGCAATTCCATCATGTGGGGTAACATATTTACATTGGCTATCGATGGGCTTGGCACCTTGACCGCAAAAGGTTCTGGTTTATTGGTGACTGCTATTGTTGGGGGTGCTGTTATTCCTCTTTTGATGGGGATGCTAGCGGATACTTTTGGTTTGCAACCTGCCTATTTGTTATTAATTGGCTGTTACGGGTATATATTGTTTTATGCTTTGCGGGGGTATGTGGTTAAAACGTAAATCCAATTATTTTAAATTTAGATTTTCATTGTAAAATGTTTTTTTTGCGATTAAGGCTTTAGCTAAAACTGGTCTAAAGCCAAACGGCTATTTACATATAAACAAATTCAAAGAAAATCTTCACGCTAATCGACAGTGAAAACTATTGAAGAGTGTGAAGATTTTTTTTTATAATGTCTATCTTTCTAAAGAAAGAAACCCACTACCTTATTCTCAACTCAAAATCATCAAACCACTGCACTTCCCCGCTATTATTCCAAAGGTAAACTTTTACTTTCTCCGCTTCAGTGTGTCCAAATAATTGTACTCGACATTCCAGTTGTTCCCAATCATCCGGGCGACGATCTACTATTGTATTTTTATGAAAATTGAACTCACCCGCATCAACAACGAGCACAGAGGCGGTCTTTACTTTTTGTGCATTTTCTGCGGTGGAACGCTTTCGCCAAACTCTTGTTACTATTTCCTGACAAGGGGATTTTCGATCCATTTCTAAAGTAAAGCTGTAACGTTTCTTTTCGTCTAGTCGGATGCTGTACTTACCGGACAAGCTGTGACTGGAATCACGAGGGGCTCGATTCAGCAATACGATTGTAGAGTCGGAAGTGAAGAGATCCCCTTTGGAGTTTGCCCTTTCTACATCAGCGGTTAAAAGAGAGGAATTGGCAGTTAATGGTTGTTTCTTATGTAAATAAATAGAGCTGTTTTTCATAAAACTCCAGCTGAAATAGGAAAATTCTGATTCCATTCTCCAGCCACAGAGTGAAGGTTCGAAAGAGACTGCAAAGGTAGAAGTATCTTTAGACAATGCAGTGGGCGCTTCTAAAAAAGTTGGGTTGTCATGCCAGCAAGTGTATTCAAATCCACCTTTTATTTTCTTTGGTGAAATGTGATGTTCTTTTTCTAAACGCTCTGAAACCTTCCAAGCAGTTCTATTCCAAGAAAGGTAGTCGTGGGTTCCACTCACACTAAAAAACAACAATACTACAAAAACTAAAGCGCTTCCTACTTTTAATAACGATGGTGTTTTAAAGTCAATTTTAGAAGGAAGTAATATTGGAATCAATAATGGAACAAATATCAGTACGTAGCGATCTATGTAATAAGGATTCAAAATCAAAAAAGCATAATAGCCACCAATAACAATCAGTAGCATTAAAACCGACCAACATTTTTCTTTAAAATGACGAAATAAAGAAAGAATTAAAAGAAAAACCATCAAGACTCCTGCAAGGCAGCCTACGCATTTCACAAGCAGCCAACTTTGCCCAGACATCATCAGTTCAGAAAGGTCTTCGTGCCCTTGTTCTTTGTACAACGTTTTTGGTCCCAGCCATAGATTTCCGATCATATTTCCCATCGGAAAAAGATGAAACTTCAAGGCAAAGGAGCTACACAATATAGTGGCGATAAAACTTGCGAAAGCTTTCTGCAATTTTGTTGTTATTTCCCAATAATACTTACAAATAAATAAGCTCAGCGGCAACAAAAACCACCCACAATAAAAAAGAAAATCGTTGTTTCTACTTATCAATTTAAAAGCAAAGGTCCAATTCCATAAGGCTTCAAATAAAAGATTAATTTCTCCATACACCGGCATCTCCACTTGTGTGCTTAATAACCAATAGCTATACAATTTGTATAACAAAAAAGTAGCGATCAGCGGACTTACCGCGATTACTAAATTTCGTATCTGAAAGGCATTTCTATGTCTCCACAAATACACCACCGCGAAAGCCAGCGGCAGCATCAAACCTGGCTGGCGAACCATTGTGGCCATCATGCTAAACAACATACCACCCCACCAGTATTTGTTGGTACTTGATTGATTTGCGTCTAGGTATTGAGTGAAACAATACAAACCGGGAATAAAGGCCACTAGAAAATGAACTTCTGTCATAAAGCTATTGGCGAGGGAAAAGTAAAGCGGATTGATTAATAACAGTAAGGCAGCCAGATAAGCAACAATTTTATGATTGCAAAACTTTTTGAAAAAGATAAAACAAGACCAAGTTCCACCTACTGCTAACAATACAGTTGCAATCCTCAACACTGTGAAAGAAAAACCAAATATTTTGCAAACGAAAGCGCCCCATAACACTTGCAAAATCAGTGTCATTGCCAACCAATCGCTAAAGAAAAAACGACCTTCTTCGGCTAGGTAATATACATTTTGGTAATAGGCCCAGTCGTCATTCAAAGGGAAATTCCCAATGGGATTGACCATTAGTTCTAAAATCAACCAGAGCAATATATGGAAGAAGAATAGTTGTTTGTTCTTGACCTTCATTGAACGCAAAAGTACATTATTTATGGGAATCGAAAACAACTCGTATCCAGTACTTTCAACAATATAAACACTATCGAATTAGAGTGAGGTCGCCAGCTTCTTTCAAGGTCAGCATCGCTCCGGTTTCTTCATCGAGATAAGAGAAACTAAGTTGCCAGATATAGACATCTGTTGGAGCTGGTTTGTTATTATACGTTCCGTTCCAAGCATTAGAGATATCATTGGATCGAAAAAC
>CAZDTI010000088.1:0-23485 GCA_964508085.1 uncultured Saprospiraceae bacterium
AGGAAAGTTGTAAAGCTGGTTGTATCCCACTTAACAATACAGTTGCAAAAGCAATCGCACTGACAAGTAAAAAGGTTTCTAAAGAAAATATCGTTGTAAAAGGAAATTCCTTCCCAGCTATATTTTCAAAAAGTGGAATGCTCAAATGTGCGAAAAGAAGAGCGAGCACGCTGCAAATACTGACCAAGGAAAATGCTTCTAAAAGATGTTGTCCAATAAGTTGTGCTCTCGTGGCTCCTACTATTTTTCTTATCCCAGTGGCCTTTGCCCGGTGTGCAGCTCTTGCGGTAGTCAGGTTGACGTAGTTGATGGAAGCAATCAGCAATATAATTAGTGCAATAAAACCAAAGAGATTTATGTGCTTCCAATCGCCTTTAGCAAAACCAAATTTCACCTCACTCATACCCAAATAAATATCGGCAACCGGATGCAATTGAAAAAAACTTTTCTCCGAAGCTTCTTCACCTTCTTTGTCTGGTATTAAAGCAGATAATTTTTTCCCAACTTCTTCATAATCCGCATCTGGCTTCAACGATAAATAAGAAGAGAAATTAAACGAATGCCAATTCAAACTGGACGGATTCATAAACAACTTGATGTTTTCCTCCAAAGGAAGAAGGCAGTCCACGGGCATATGAGTGTTCACTGGAGTATCTTCGATGATTCCCGTTACGGTTAGATTGAGTTTACTTTCTAGTTCTACCACTTTCCCTATCGGATCTTCTGCACCAAAAATTTGAGCAGCAACACTTTCTGTAAGCACAATGTTATTCAGACTAGCTAATGCCGTAGCCGGATCTCCTTTTACAAATTTAAAATCCAAAATATCAAACAAGGCTGGATCTACTAAAAAGGCCTTTTCTGCGGATACCAATTTATTGTTATGTTTTAAAACGGATTTCCACAACTGTGTAGTTCTAGCCATTTTTTCTACTTCCGGAATTTGCGCTCTGGTCGCCGGAGTCAAAGGCGAAGGGGTTCTAATTCCAAGCATTCTTTCTCCACCGAATGCGGTATTCCCCAAAACGAGATAAGCGGAATCTTTTTTAGAATGATAATTATCATAAGACAACTCCGACTGAATCCACAAGGAAATCAGTAACACTACCGTCATTCCGAGAGTAAGGCCAAGTCCGTTTAATAAGGTGTAAAACTTATCTCTCCAAAGGTTTCGGAAGGTATATTTAAGGTTCTTTAGAAACATGACGTTTTGATTTTTATTCTTTAATACTGTCTACTGGATGTGCTAATGCCGCTCGAAATGATTGTAGTCCAACGGTTAGAAACGCAATGCCAATAGCTAAAAGACCAGCGCTTGCAAACACCCATAGAGGATCAGTGAGTCGTTTTCCACGACTGTCGGCCTGTCCCCTATACCGAAATATCTAATCATTCCTCAAGCTTTCAACGGGATTTGCTAATGCCGCTTTGAGTGACTGGGTGCTTATTGTCAAAAAAGCAATACTTAAAGCAATGACTCCAGCCCAAAGGAATACGGAACTTTCAATGGCAATTCTATACTCATAGCTATTGAGCCATTCTCTGGAACAATACCAGGCAATAGGCGATGCCAACAATACAGCTACAAATACTAATTTTAAAAAGTCAAACGAGAGTAAGGCCACAATTTGAGTAACCGAACTTCCTAACACTTTTCGAACGCCAATTTCCTTTGTTCGCAAATGAGCGATGTAAGAGGCCAGTCCAAAAAGACCTAAGCAGGCGATCAGTATCGCCAAAAAGGTAAAGAATAACAGCATCTTACTGAAGTTCTTATCCGCACTGTACAGCTGTGCAAATTGTTTATCCAGAAAAGAAAATTCGAATACATTAGTAGGAAAAAAAGATTGATAAGTCTCCTCAATCTGGGCGATGGTTTGATCAATATTAGTGGTAGCTACTTTTACAGAAATTGGGCTGTAAGGCGCGTAATAAGGGATCATAACCAATGGTTCAATAGCATGATGTACGGAGCGTTGGTGGAAGTCATTAATGACTCCTACTACGTTAAAACCGCCGCCAAAAAAATTGAAAACCTGACCGATGGCTTCTTCGTTAGTAGAGAACCCCACCATTTTTCTGGTCGCCTCATTGATGATAATATTATTCACTAACTGTCCATTGAAGTTAGAATCTTCTGGTCGGAAGAATCGACCTGCCAAAGTTTGTAAACCGTAGGTGTCTGCGTACTTCGCATCTGCCTGCATTTGATTACACATGTACCCCTTGTCTGGATCTCCTCCTTGTATGGTAAGCCCGAATATTCTACCCATCTGTTCTCCTGGAACCCGATTGGAAGTAGCTGCACTTTTAATGCCTGGAAATTGATCTAATGCAGCGGTGAAGGCATTCATTTTGTTGATAAAAGTGCTGTCAAAATTTGTTAGACTAGGGCCTTCGAGAACCATCACCTGATCAATGTTTAAGCCCAGCTCTTTGTTATCCATAAACTTTATTTGCTGATAGGCAAAAATGGTAATGATGATCAAACTAATAGACATCGTAAACTGGGCTGTAACAAGTGTTTTACGGAGTGCTTTACTGCCTTTTGCATTTTGAAATTTCCCTTTCAATACCTCAGGAGTATTTTTCGAAGAAAGTAGCCAGGATGGATATAAACCCGACACCAAAATACCAGAAAGCATTAGCAAAAGACAACCTCCATATAGCAAATACTCGGTCGAACCTAGAGCCGTACTAATTGTCTGTCCCTGATCAATTCCCATAATGCTATAAAACCAAGGACGGAAAAAAGTACTCAAAGGGAAGGCTACTAATAAGGCCAGTAGATTAATAAGAAAAGCTTCTTGTAAAAACTGTAAAGTCAATTGCGTTTTCCCTGCACCGATGACACGACGTAATCCGATTTCTTTTGCTTTTTCAATAGCCTTTACGGAAGATAAATTTATGTAGTTGACCCAAGCAATTAAAAGAATGATAAAAGCAATACCCAGTAACGCCCAAACAGAACGAGCATTCCCTGTTTTCATGATTTCATATTCCAGGTCGGCAGAATACAAGTGTATATCAGAAAGAGATTGCAGATAGAATTTTTCTGCACTCCCCGAGTCATTTCTATAAGCAAAATGTTTTTCAGAAAAAGCGGGAAACTTCGCTTCTAGGGCTACCGGATCAGCTTGTTTGTCCAATTCAATGAAATGATAGAAATCTGAAAAGTCCCAACTGATATCTGCGCCCTCTCCGGTATAACGAACAAAGGTGTCATAACTCGCTATGACGGAACATTGAAAGATCGAATTAACCGGAAAGTCTTTGATGATTCCCACTACCGTTGAAGGATGTTCGTCCAAATCCATAACAATAGATTTCCCGATTAGAGATTCATAGTTTTCACCTCTTAGATCAAATAATTGCTTCGCTACCGATTTAGTTAAAACAACTTCATTGGTGTTAAGTAAAGCGGTGTTCCGATCACCAGCTAATAATTCATAATCGAACATTTCGAAAAAATACTGATCCGTAAATTGAGAATCATCGACATGCATGACTTTATCGCCGTAGGTCAAGACCATATTACCTTGATAAAATATACGAGAAGCATTAACGACCTCTGGATACTCTTTCAACATCGTCGGCCCAATCGTCGGATAAGTAATGGCTCCTTTCTGGATCATTTCCCCATTCTGAAATCGTTCATTTATAACTCGATAAATTTGATCTGACTTAGCATGAAATTTTTCATAACTCAATTCATGCATCGCCCAACTAAAAATTGACATGGCGACCATCAAACCGACGGATAAACCTGTGAGGTTGATTAGAAAAGTGCTTTTGTCTTTTCTAAAATTTCTGAGCGCTAACTTGAGGTTGTATTTAAACATGATATTTTTTTTTTACAGTGGATGATTTACAATAAAACTGACGGCAAAATAAAATCGGTCATCATTTCATCTGCCTGAATATGGCCGTGCGGCTGTCCATATGCAGTGGCGGTAATAACAACGACTAGATTCAATTCCTTTATGATGTAAATTTTATTGCCGCCATTTCCACTAGCGTAATAACAATCGTAAGTTTTATCTCCTACAGAAAATCCTTTATTCCAAAAGAGATAGCCGTAATGTTCATCTGCTCGTTCTGGGATTGGGAACAATTTAGAGAAGCTGGCATCGACCCATTCCTTTGTAAGAACTTGCTGATCCCCCATTTTACCATCATTCAGATATAGTTGTCCGAACTTTGCTAGACTAAGTGCATTCATTTGCAGGCCTCCTCCTGTATAAGCTAATTTTTGTGGTGTGTGGAACCATTCGTAGTTTTGGATTCCCAAAGGAGCAAACATTTTTTGTTCGGCGTAGTCTTCTAAACCGCCAGAAACTTTCTTGTTCAAGATATCTCCTAACAACATAGTCCCGGGCGTCCAATAATCCCAACTATTGGCTTCTGATTCTTTTCCATCCATTGGGACGCTTAAGGTAAACTTCATCCAATCCATTGTTCCGTTCTGCATTTTGTCTTCGCTGTTTAATCCACGAGTATCCGATGCATCGAAGTGCGAACTCATTGTTAGTAAATCTTTCAAGCTGACATCTTCTTTTGAAGGCTTATAATTTTCAAAAGATTTTAAATCGTAAAATGCTTTTAAGGTGACGTTCTCATCTTTGAGGTGACCGTCCTCGATGGCCATACCGACAAGCGCAGATGTGAAAGACTTTCCGACAGAGCGAGTATCCAGCAACGTGTTTCTATTGGTATTATTAAAATATTCCTCCAGCAATAATTTTCCATTTCTCGCAACTACAATACTGGTCAGGTCTTTATAGTAGCCTTGCGCAATCTTCTTATTCATTCCTTCTATTTGTTCCTCTTCCAACTGCTCTGGCGCTGTTTTCCAGCCGCTATTTGGTGCGATGGCTTGGATGGCCATTTCTGCTTCGCTGACTTTTTTAGAAATAAATTGTAGTTCTATTTCGCCCTGAGCGATTATCTCCCCTACTTTTAGCTCGGTTGTTTCGATGTAGGGACGCACTTCGATTTTTAATTGATGTGGTCCATTACTCAAGGCTTTATCTCCACCTCCTTTTTTTGTGAATTTCAACCACAGAAATTTCCCCCAATGATCATCTTCAGAAATAAATGGGAGATAAACAGAAGTAACTTCATTCCTAAAAGAGCAGGAACCGGCTCCTGTTTGCAGGTTATTGGTGTATACCTTTTTTCCGTCAACATAAAAGGTAAATTGATAACTTCCATTTTTGCAAAGCTCATTCACAGGAAGCTCAGGAGCGAGTTGGTGCAAATAATAGGTTTGTGTTTTAGCTAGAAACATGCGTCCGAAGAACTCATCGTCCGTTGAAAGTGTCACGGATTTTTTGATGTGGCCTTCTGTATATTCCTGTGGTTTGTGGTATTTAGTATCGAATACAATTTCACCAATATGCTCTTTATGGAAATCTAACTCAACGACTCCTTCGTCTAATGTTAATATTTCTTCTGGTTCGCTTTGGCAGGCAAAAAGGATAAGTGTAAGACTGGTTAAAAGTAGTGTTTTTATGGTTTTCATGATGTTAGATTCTAGTGAATTCATTAATTTAAAATTGTATCTAAGTTACTCTCCTCTGATACTTGTTACTGGGTTTGTTAATGCGGCCCTTAGAGATTGTAATCCTACGGTAAAGAAGGCTATTCCAATGGCTAAAAGTCCCGCACATAAAAAGACCCACCATTCTACATTAATTCGATAGACAAAATGTTCTAACCAGTTATTCATTTGTATCCACGAAATGGGGACGGCGATCACGAGTCCTATTAATACGTAGAATAAGAATTTTTTAGAAAGTGTAAATACAATGTTAGGTACGGAGGCTCCCAAGACTTTTCGAATGCCAATTTCTTTCATTCGCTGTTCAGTCATGAAGGTAGCCAGCGCTAACAAGCCAAGGCAAGCAATGAGTATAGCTAGCGCAGAGAAAATCAAAAAGAGCTTACCAATTCGTTCTTCCGTTTTATACATGGTAGAAAAACGTTCGTCTAAGAATTCGTAGCGAAATGGTTGGTTAGGTGCAAAGTTTTTCCAAACACCTTCCGCTTTGGCGATTAGGTTTTCCATTTCGCCTGCAGTTGTTTTCAGAGAAACAACAGAGTTGCTTAACCCCAGGAATAAACCAACACTACGGACTTCATTTTTCAAGCCTTCAAAGTGAAAATCTTCTATCAGACCGATAACGGTATAAACCGTTTCATTGAAAGGAGTACCAATTTTTTTACCGACAGGGCTTTTTCCTAATCCCATGTCTTGTGCGGCACGTTCGTTGAGTATTACCGAGTTTGCTTCCAAGGCCATTTTAGGGTCAAAATTTCGACCATCTTTTAGCGTCATTCCCAAGGTGTTGATATAGTCTTCATCAATATTCCAACATTGTAATAGGATTTGATCGTCTACTTTTGTTTTTCCCTCTTGACGGAAAGACATAGAATTTCTTCTTCCTCCATCAAGTGGTAAGTAGGAAGAGACGGTTACGTTTTTCGCTTCAGGTAATTTTTTTAGCGATGTTTTAAATTCTGGTAATTGATCGCTGATGGTGTAGGTATCTTGAATGAGTAAGACCTGGTCTTTCTCAAATCCTAAGTTTTTGTTTTGGATGTAAGATATTTGTTGGTAGACGAGGAAGGTTCCTGCTATTAATCCAATCGAAATCGCAAATTGAAACACAACCAGACTACTTCGCAACCAACTGTTTTTACTGCCTAAACTTAGTTTTCCCTTCAATACTTTTACCGGTTGAAAAGCAGAGAGGTAAAAAGAAGGATATAGCCCCGCTAGTATTCCAACAATTATTGAAATGCAAAGAATAGGAAGTGTAAATCCAACTGAGAATAAAGGAATGCTAAGCGATTTTGCAGCCACTTGATTGAAAAGAGGGAGAAATGCGATAGCAAGCATGATTCCAATAATAAACGCTAAAAAACTCATCAAAACAGATTCCGTTAAAAATTGGGCAACGAGTTGTTTGTGAAAAGAACCTAATACTTTACGGAGGCCAACTTCCTTTGCTCTATTAGCTGATCTGGCAGTAGATAGGTTTACGAAATTTACAATAGCGATTAGGAAAATGAATAAAGCAATTATTCCTATCAGGCGAATATATCCGATATTTCCACTCTTAATTTCATGCGCAAGGTAGCCTTCTGATTTTAAATAAATGTCTTCTACTGGCTGAAGGAAGAGTTTGTAAAATTGACCTTTTTCAGCAATAGCGACAAGATCGGTGTTTAGCTCTTTCTTCATAGGAGGGCCAAAGTTTTTCAGAGAGAAATCATCAAGCTTTGATACTATATCTTTATTCGTAACACCTGGCGCCAAAGCTACATAAGCATAATAATTATTAGAGACCCAGCCCGTACTTTTACTATCTCCAAGAGAAGACATAGAGAGAAAATAATCATATTGAAAATGAGATTGTTCAGGAATATTCTCCACCACTCCTGTTATGGTATAGGAGTCCTCTTTGTCATCATTGAAAACTAAAACTTGACCTATTGGATTTTCGTTTGGAAAATATTTTTCGGCCATGCGTTCCGTTAGAACCATCGTATTTGGTTTGACCAAAATAGAACTTTTCTCTCCTGCGATTAACGGCAAGCTAAATAACTCAAAGATTTCTTGATCGGCATACACAAAACCCTCTTCATAGTTATTTTCTTTTTCATCTTCTTTGCGAACCATATTTGAATCTGCAAGATCAAAGTGAGGATTAAAACGTGCCGCATTTTTAATTTCTGGAATTTGTTCGATTAAGGCTTTTGTTAAAATTGGAGGTACAGCAGTACTTCTCCCCTGCCAATCATTTAAATTAATATCAAGACCAACACGATACAGATTTTCCAAGTTACTGTGGTGCTTATCATAACTCAGTTCATCTTTAATATATAAGCTAATCAAAATACAACAAGCAACACCGATGGACAAACCAATAATATTAATGAAACTGTAAAACTTTTGTTTTTTCAGTTGGCGGAATGCGATTTTTAAATTATTTAAAAACATGAGTTTTGCTTTGTTTTTTGGAAATACATTCTATCTACTGTTGTCTCCTGAATTAGTTTACTCTTTCAGGTTGACAACAGGGTTTACTTGGGCAGCCTTTGCTGTTTGTAAGCCAACCGTTAGCCAAGCTATGACAAAGACACTAATGCCAGCCCATAGAAAAATAGAGTAGGATAAATCAACATGAAAAGCGAAATCATTTAGCCAATATTGACTCAGCCAATAACTGATGGGTAAACCAATAGCAGTGGCTAACAACACCATTTTTGTAAAGTCCGCAGAGAGCAATCGAACAATGGAAAAGGCAGAAGCGCCTAGTACTTTTCGAATAGAAATTTCTTTCATTCTACGCTGTGCGGTAAAGGCTGCGAGACCGAATAAACCGAGACAGGAAATAAGAATGGCCATCCCTGCAAAATATTGAGAAAGCGTTGCTACTCGATGCTCTGCAGCATATAATTCATCATAATTCTGATCTAAAAATTTATACTCGAACGGTAAACCCGGATTGAATTTCCCATAGAGCTTTTCAAGACTCGCGAGGGTTTCTTGCTCCGTTCCCGCTTCTACTTTTACAACAATGTTACTACCATAATTACCGAGACGTAAATAACAAGGTTTTACTTTTTCGTAAAGAGATTCGAAATGAAAGTTTTTGACAACGCCAATGATCTGATGATCTTCCCGTCTTCTTTTAACCGTTTGTCCTACCGGGTTTTCAAAACCCATAACTTTAGCAGCAGCTTCATTGAGGATATAGCCTCCTTCATCTGGCGATTGAGTAAAAGATTCTCCGGCGATTAAGTCTAAATTAAGTGTTTCCAGAATGTCTTTTCCGACGATCATTACGCCAAAGCGAACCGGATTTGTTTCCTGTTGATGACCTTCCCAAAATAGACTGGTGGTATAGCCATATTGATTCATTAAGTTTCCATCAATAGTGGAAGCATTGACCACTCCGGAAATATTCTTTAGTTCTGATAGAAAAACTGGAGTCTGCTCATTGAGGTTGCCATCTTTTTGAATAACAACAACATTGTCTTTATTGTACCCTAAGTTTTTTGATTGGATAAATTGTATCTGTTGATAGACCACGAAAACAGAGACGATCAAAATCAAAGACATCGCAAATTGAAACACAACCAAACCTTTTCTTGCCCATACTTCTTTTGATGATTTTGAAGTCTGTCCTTTGAGGATATTGACCGGCTTAAAACCAGACAAGTACAAGGCTGGATAACTACCCGCAATCAATCCGGTAATTGAAGCTATCGCGATAGAACCAAACAATAATTTTCCGTCAAAAGTTAATTTTAAGGCCTTGTCTGTAACCTCATTAAATTGTGGAAGTAGAATAGCCACCAAAACAACGGCAATAATTAATGACATAAAAGTGATCAATAGGGATTCACTTAAATATTGGGAGACAAGGGTACTTCTACCTGCTCCAATTGTTTTCTTTACGCCAACCTCCTTCATTCGTTGTGTTGCTCTTGCGGTAGAAAGGTTCATGAAGTTGATGCAAGCAATGATTAAAATAAACAATGCAATGATGGAAAATAATCGAACGTAAGTAATCCGTCCACCTTTTTGAACACCGTTTTCATATTGACCAAAGAGGTAGCGGTCTCCAAATTTTCGAGCAAATAATTTATCTTCTAGAAATCCATCTTTCTCAGAGCAAAGCTTCTCTATTTTTGTATTGAAGGCAGTTATATCCGTTCCTTTTTTCAAAACAGCATAGGTTCTGGGATCACTGTTACGCCACTTTTTGAGCTCTGGTCTTTTAGACAAGTAAGCATCGTAGGAGAACAATAAATCAAACTGCATTGTAGAATGCTTCGGTAAGTTTTCAAAAACACCACTCACTATATATTGCCCATTTACCTCTTGGAAGTTACGCTCCCAGTCTATTGTTTTTCCAATAATATTTTCTGTTGTACCAAATAGTTTTAAAGCAAACTCTTCAGAAAGTATCACTGATTTCTGATCAGATAAGACCTCATCTTTATCCCCTACTAATAATGGGAAAGTAAAGAGATCGAAAAAATTCGTACTTACATACCGTTCCCGTGCCTTTAGCTGTTTGTCATCATATTTCAGTAAACCGGTTCCACCAAGATTTGATACCGAACTTGCCATTTCTACTTCTGGGAATTCCTCTGATAATGCTTTAGCAAGTAATCCTGGCGTCCATTCCACCACTTGGATATCCGACTTGCTACTTTCCGTTTTTTGCATGATCTGGTAAAGACCATCTACATTAGTATGAAATTGATCTACTGATAATTCATCCATGACCCACATATAAATCAATAGTGTGCAAGCTAAACCAGTAGATAAACCGATTAGATTAATCAGAAAAGAACTCTTGTTTTTCTTGAAATTCCGAAAGGTGATAAGTAGATTATGTTTGAACATGATGTTTGATTTTTTAGGGGTTGAGGTTTAGTTTTTAAATTTTACTTCCAACGCTTTCGTCTACCCGCACAAATCCATCCTCTAGCTGAATTAGTCGATCTCCATAGCTGGCATTTTTTTCAGAGTGAGTCACTTGGATTATGGTCATTCCTTCCTGATGTAACTCTTTAAAAAGGTCCATAATTTCCTCTCCTTGCTTCGTATGCAAATTCCCTGTTGGCTCATCTGCTAACAATAGTTTTGGTTTTCCAATAATGGCTCTGGCTACACCAACCAATTGTTGTTGACCACCCGAAAGCTGATTGGGAAAAAGATCTTTCTTCGCTACCATATTAAAGCGATCCAATAGCTCTGCCACCATAGATTTTCGCTCCTTACTTTTCACCCCTCTATAAATCAATGGTGTTTCGATATTTTCATAAACGGTAAGGTCATCAATCAAATGATAAGCCTGAAAAACGAAACCGATGTAGTGCTTATACAATTCCGTTCGCTTGCGTTCATTAAACTTGTGAACAGGCTCTCCAAGGAAATGGTATTCGCCACCATTTGGCTGATCGAGCATGCCGATGATTTGTAAGAGTGTAGATTTCCCTGCGCCAGATGGGCCCATGATTGTTAGAAATTCTCCTTGTTCTACACTGAGTTCTACGTTCTTAAGAATCCATGTTTTTTGGAAACCTTGGCGGTAGTATTTTTCTATATTATTTAATTGTAACATTTTTTTTATTTTAAAACAGGGGATGAATTGGTATCGTCATTTCCTCATCATCCCCTGATGACACGTTATTGCAAATAAGGTTGAAATCAAAATTAGAATATCAATTGAAATCAAAAACCAAGACGCGGGAATCGCGATAGAAGGTTTTGATTTTCATTTTACAAGTACTGACGTACAATGTTCTCCGTCACCACTTGTCCATCCAACAATCGAACAATTCGATTTCCAAACTCCGCACAATACTGCGAGTGCGTCACCATCACGATGGTTGTTCCCTTCGCATTCAAATCCGCTAACACTTTCATCACATCATCGCCATTGCTACTATCGAGGTTACCAGTAGGTTCATCCGCTAATATTAGTTTTGGGTTATTCACAATGGCACGGGCTACGGCTACACGTTGTTGCTGACCACCCGAAAGTTGTTGAGGAAAGTGATTTTTACGGTGCATCATATTCATTTCTTCTAGTAGTTGCTCCGTTCTTTTTTTGCGTTCGCCGGAAGGTACTTTGGTGTACATCATTGGCAATTCCACGTTTTCATAAACGGTCAGTTCATCAATCAGGTTGAAGCTCTGAAAGACAAAACCTAAGTTGTGCTTTCGGACGTCAGAGCGTTTTCGTTCTGAGAGACCGCCGACTTCCTGATCCATAAAATAATAACCACCCGCAGTTGGACTATCAATCATGCCTAGGATATTTAGGAGGGTAGATTTTCCGCATCCTGAAGGACCCATAATCGAGACGAATTCGCCTTCGTTTATTTGTAAATCCAACTCATTTAGTGCGGTAGTTTGCACTTCATCGGTGCGATAGACTTTTTTAAGTTTTTCTGTACGTATCATGTATATTGGTTTTTATTTTTAAAAAATGGTGCGATTTTTTCACCGCAAAGGTCGCTAAGAGCGCAAAGGTTTCGCAAAGGGAATTCGTGTTGTGCTCGTAACGTTGAAACTCTGGTTGGAGGAACGTAACCCCTTATTCCGAGAGTACCAATTCATCTTTCTCCCCATAATTTTCATAACTAGAAGTAATGACAACTTCGCCCGGTTGTAAGCCGTCTAATACCTCGTAGTAGTTTGGATTTTGTCTTCCGATTCTGATTTCTCGTTTTGTAGCTTTAGTTCCATCAGAACTTAGGATGTAGACCCAGTTGCCGCCAGTAGATTGGTAGAATCCGCCACGTTTTACGAGGACCGCTTGTTGTTCAGCGCTGAGTTGTAATTTTACTGTTACGGTTTGCCCGCGACGGATGCCAGTAGGTACTTTGTTTATGAAGTTCATGTCCACTTCAAAACTTCCGTTGATCACTTGTGGATAAATTTTGGTGATGCGTAATTGGTAGTCTTCATTGGCGAAGGTGAAAGAACCTTCTTGCTCCGGAAATATTCTGGAGATGTAGAATTCATCGATTCGAACACGGATTTTGAAATTGCTCAAATCGTCAATCTGTCCAATTTGTGCCCCTTGAGGAATCAATTCTCCAACTTCCAAAGACAAACCAGAAAGCTGGCCTTTAATAGGTGCTTTTACGATGAGGTTATCTAAATTCTTTTTAGCCATTTCTAAATTACGCTTCATTAGGTCCAAAGAATTTTCCATTTGCTCCTTTTGAATCAATGCAGAAAGGCTGTCCTTCTCAATACTTTGTTTGAATAATTTATTTCTCTTGATGAGGCTTTCGTATTCAGATTTTAAATCTTCAAAGTCAACTTTGGAAATGGCATTACTGACAAAAAGAACCTTATCTCTTTCCATTCTACGTTTCAACAACTCCAGACGGAATTCAGCATCAATGGCCGTTTCTTTTAAATTGATGCTTTGCTGTTCTTGAAGCAAATTCATATTTCGCATCTGATTGATTTGTGAGATGATGGTTCCTTCTTGATTGAGGTAAGCCATCTGAAGGTCAGAGTTACTGAGTTGTAAGATTGGTGTTCCTGGTTCTACAGCTGCTCCATCTTCCACCATTTTTTGCTCAACACGTCCTCCCTCAACCGCTGCAATAATGACTGTCTTAATTGGTTGTACCACACCAGTTACAGGGATGAATTCCTGAAAGATTCCTTCCTCTACAGTATGAGTAAGAATTCTACTGGATTGCACATTCAATTTACTTGTTCCTGCCGACTCGTAAAAAGAAAAAGCCAACCAACTAATAAGTGCCAATCCCAGCGCTCCGATTGCAATACGCTGAGGTGTTTTGTTCTTTTTTTTGATTATTTCATCCATTTTATCACGATTATTTTAAAGCTAATGATTTCTATTTCTGCTCAGGATCAAAATGTCCCGTGCCAAAATAGATGCTAAGGAGATGCCAATAAATTAAACCATTGATAATGATCACTTTACGAAACAAAAATAATATGAAATAAAATTTCAGTGTTCATTAATGGACACATAACGTACGTTTTTGAACAGATTTCCCTATTATGTGGTCGTTCTATTCATATAAATGAAAACTCATGGCCAGCTTAAGCTACAAACCATATAAAGTGTTATGGACTTTTATTCCGGTCCTTTTAGCCCTATCTCTTCTAAATCCAAGTAGTCTCATGGATATTCAAATGCATGACACTTATTTTGTAATTGCAACGATATATATAGTTGTTCTCGCTTCTTTGTTTTTATTGGTTACAGGTTTTGCTTATTGGTTATTTAGAAATAAGACGTTAGTTACCTCTTTAACTGTATCTCATATTATTCTTACAATAATTGCTTTTTTGTCATTGGTCTTTTTGGGCTTAACCTCTCAAAAAATATTACCCCATGGTTTCACCTTCAATGTCTCGATAAGCATTCTGCTTATCCTAGTCTTCAGCCAATTCATCTTCATTATTAACCTGCTCTTTAGTCTACGAAACAAAAATAGGTAGCCCTTACAAAAACGATCATGAAAAAATCCGCCACCATTCTAATCATAGACGACGAGCAAGACATCATCTTCTCCCTCAAAATGTTACTCAAACAACATTATACACACGTCTATGCAGAAAACAATCCTTACCATATTCCGCGACTCTTGAATCAGTACAACCCTGATGTGATACTTTTGGATATGAACTTCACAGTCAGTCAAACCAAAGGAGAAGAGGGTATCAAATGGCTCAACAAAATCAAAGAACTAAAACCGGATCTCCCTGTAATCATGATGACGGCTTACAGTGATTTGGATACGGCCATTCAGTCCATCAAAACCGGAGCAATCGACTTTGTAGAAAAACCCTGGCGAAATGAAAAACTCATTGCCACCGTCAATTCTGCGCTTGCGGTAAGCGAATCCAAAAAGGCCTTGCAAAAATCAGAAAGCCAACAAGCTATTCTACAGCAGGACATTAATCAGTCCTTCGGAGAAATACTTGGAGAGTCCGCAATTATGATGGATTTGAAAAAAATGATTCAAAAGGTAGCACCTACCGATGCGAATATTCTGTTGCTTGGGGAGAATGGTGTTGGAAAGGAATTGATAGCTCGAACGATTCATAAGTTGTCCAATCGTAGTAGTCGAATTTTCATGGGCGTTGACTTAGGTGCGATTGCAGAATCACTATTAGAAAGTGAATTGTTCGGCCATGTCAAAGGTGCGTTTACAGGTGCTGATTCTGATAAGACGGGACGTTTTGCTGCAGCTTCTGGTGGGACATTGTTTTTGGATGAGATTGGAAACCTGACGATTAGTGCGCAGCCAAAATTATTGCAAGCCTTGGAAAACAAACAAATTTTCCCAGTCGGTTCTCCTAAAATGATTCCGGTGGATGTACGCATCATTTCTGCTACCAACATGCCACTTACGCAAATGATCAAAGAAAAATCTTTCCGTCAAGATTTGTTGTATCGTATTAATACGGTGGAAATTTCCATTCCTCCACTACGGGATCGAGGAGAAGATATTATCATTTTGGCTAAGCATTTTCTTAACTTGTACAAAAAGAAATACTTCAAGGAGGAGTTGACTTTTCATGAAAATACTTTGAAAAAATTATTGGAATACCCCTGGCATGGAAATGTCAGAGAATTGCGTCATAGTGTAGAGCGGGCGATTATTCTTTCGGAAAAAAAGCAATTAATGCCTGCTGATTTTAATTTGCAATCTTCGGATACTTCTACTGGCCAAAATGATTCGCAAGATGAATCTATGAAAACCTTGAACTTGGAAGAAATGGAAGAGTTGTTGGTTCGGAAGGCCTTGGTGAAGAATCATGGGAATGTGTCGAAGGCGGCGGCGGAGTTGGGCTTGACGCGGCCGGCTTTGTATCGGCGGATGGAGAAGTATGGGCTTTAGCAACTTCAAGCGCAACTTCAATGCGCTTGGTTCGCGAATTCCTCACACAGAGGGCGCAGAGGGCGCAGAGCTAACGTTGCGGTTCGCGCCAATCGTTTTTAAAATCACACAGAGTTCACAGAGCGCACAGAGCGATCGCGAGTTTTGTAGTAACCCGCTGTGAACTGTTTAAGAAAAACTGAACGCTTTTTAACTATGTGAACTTTTGCGTAAGTGGGCTATATGCCCGTCTGGCCACTGGACAGGCTCTCATGTGCCTATGTGTTAAAGTCCGTATCTTAGGAGCATTCGCTTTTTTTAGTATACCATCAATCGCTTCCCTATGAGAGGATATTTGCGTTGCACTTAATTTCTTACCTTTACCCAAGACGTTTAAAAATAAAACCACCACCTTGAACCTCCTAAAAACATTCCGTACTAAAACCATCAGCTACCTTGCTTTTCTTACAGCAATCTTGGTCGTGGTTGCTTATGTTCTTCTCCATAGGGAATATAGCTTAGCACTGGTCATACTGATTCCTTCTGCGATCGCACTCGTGTACACCTTGTTTAAATTAGTGGACAGAACCAATGCTGATCTGTCTCAATTTCTTTTGAGCATTCGTTATGATGATTTTGAGCAACACTTCACACCCGACCAGCTTGGCGATAGCCACGAAGACCTCTATCAGTCTTTTAATCTCATCATTGATAAATACAAAGATCTGCGTTCCGAAAAAGAAGTCCAAAATCAAATCATGCAAACCATTATTGAGCATGTGGATACTGGAATTTTCTGTACCGATGAAAGTGGGAAATGCCTGATGATCAATACGGCGCTAAAACAACTTTTACACAAATCCTATATTTCAGACTTTAAAGCTTTGGAGGCCGTTGTTCCTAACTTGTACGATGTACTCAAAGACATAGAACCCGGCGAACGCGAAATAATCAAGGAGGTTATTCAGAATGAAATTTTACAAATTGCGGTGCAGGTTTTTATTTTGAAAATAAAAGAGGAAACCATTAAAGTCTATACCTTTTATAATATTCATAATGAACTGTCGGATCACGAGGTGAAATCCTGGCAGAAGTTAATCCGAATATTAGCGCACGAAATAATGAATTCTATAGCACCGATTGCTTCTATTAGTACTTCCGCAATGCAAATCATAAAAGACAATGAAGCCATTGCTGTTGAAGAATCTGTAGAAATAAAAGAAGCTTTTCAAATCATACAACGCAGAAGTGAAGGGCTGATGAATTTCACAGAGACCTATCGAAAGCTCACTCGTATCCCGCCACCAAAACTAGAGTCCTTTAACGTGCGCGAATTTATAGCAGACATTAAAAAATTATTTGACCACGATTTAAAACAAAAAGGCATAACATTAAATCTGACCTTCCTGCTTTCTGAAATAAAAATGCTGGCCGATCCTATTTTACTGGAGCAGGTTTTTATTAATTTATTTAAAAACGCAATCGAAGCTTTGGAAGGTGTTGCAAATCCGGAGATTTCCATCATGGTCGATAAAACACCTCAAGGAAAAGTCACCATCCAAATAATCGATAATGGCCAGGGAATCCCACAGGATGTTGCTGATCAAATTTTTGTTCCTTTCTTTACGACTAAAGAAAGAGGTTCAGGCATTGGATTGAGTTTGTCACAACAGATTATTCGAATGCATGGCGGGAATATTCATTTACAAAGTGAAGTTGGAAAGGGAACGGTGGTGACTTTCGGGATTTAAAAAAGTAATATGGAAATATCTTGGTGATTATTTTAAACAGTTCCTTAACTTTGCAAAATGAAAGTTAAACTGTTATTCTTTTTCGCAATCCTAAGTGTCCAAACTTTTGCCCAACTCACCATCACGCTCACAAATATTCCTTCGAATACGCCAATAGCTGATGATATTTATATCGCGGGCAATTTCCAAAATTGGAATCCTTCTGACCCAAATCATAAATTAGATCCTATCGGAAATGGTCAATTTCAAATCGTCATTACTCCAGATGCTGGAACTTTGGAATTCAAATTCACCAGAGGAAGCTGGGACAATGTAGAAGGAAGCACTGACGGCACGTTCATTCCCAACAGGACATACACGTACAACGGAAACGCTTCTAACTTAGACTTCTCAGTTGAAGGCTGGGAAGACTTGGGAAGTAGCTCCGGCGGCAACAACTCCACGGCCGCAGATAATGTCCATTTATTAGACGATGATTTCTTCATGCCACAGCTCAATAGAAGTCGCCGCATCTGGATTTACCTACCACCGGATTATGAAAGTTCTAACAAATATTATCCAGTCCTTTATATGCATGATGGACAGAACCTCTTTGATGTGCAAACAAGTTTTTCCGGCGAGTGGCAAGTAGACGAGTCCTTAAATGAGTTATTCAACCAAGGAGATCATGGCGCCATCGTAGTCGGAATAGACAATGGGGGGTCGCTGCGTGCCGATGAGTTATCTCCATGGTACAATCAGAATTATGAAGCGGGAGGCGAAGGAGAACAGTATATTAACTTCATCGCAGAAACTTTAAAACCACATATTGACGCCAATTATAGAACATTGACTGCTCCTGAATATACGGTATTGTTTGGCAGTTCTTTGGGTGGCCTTATCTCTCAGTACGGCCTAATGCAGCGCCAGGATATTTTTGCAAAAGCGGGGGTATTCTCTCCTGCTTTTTGGTTCAATCCAGAGATATTTAACCACAGCGAAACGACAGATAAAGAGGGGCCAAAAAAAATCTATATGCTGGCTGGTATTCCAGAAGGCAACGGCTCTGTGGTTGCTGATGTCAACCAAATGGAAGAAGCATTAAATAATAATAATTTTACAAATGGAGAGTTCAACAAGGCATTCCACACCGATGGGGCCCACAGCGAATGGTATTGGGCTAGAGAATTTCCCTGGGCTTATCTCTGGTTATTTGATGGAATAAACTTGACAGCCGTTTCGGAGGCGACTCAAAACAGCATTCGGTTATACCCAAATCCGGCTGATAGTATTATTCAGATTAGTAATTTACCGACTTTGAAAAGACCTGTGGTTCGGATAATTGGGATGGATGGAAAAAGAATCTATCGAAAGCGATTGATAGAGAATCATATAGATGTGAGCGCTTTAAACGCTGGTGTTTACGTATTGGAAATTCGGGCAAGAAAAGGATTTCGATTTAGTCGTAAAATTATTGTTAAATAGAGGATAAGTATTGGCCTGACTCTAGCAGGGTCAGGCCAATACTTATGTTCTCTATTCTAAAACTGTCCTTCAGCAATCAATAAATCCATATCTCTAACAAGCAATCTACGTCTGTTAAATGTAAGAATGTTCTTCGTTCGCAATTCATTCAAAACAGTGGTTACTGTTTGTCTAGACGTTGCCGTTAAGCTGGCAATTTCCTGATGCGTGAAAAACTTTCTAACGAGCATTTCATAACCAACACGCTGTCCTGATTTATTAACCAACTGTCTTAAAAAGTCAATAACACGGCTACGGGAGTTTTTATAAACCAATCCTTCCAAACGGTGCTCAACAGCCATCAAACGATCGCCCAATATCTTCATGATGACCATGCTCAATGTTGGATTCTGAGCCATCAATCCCTTTAAGGTATCCTTGGTTACCATTACCACTTCTGTCTCTTCCATTGCTACCGCTCCATCATTTCTACGCTCCTGTCCTAGTAAAGAGGACACACCAAAAATATCGCCTTCAGTGACCAAATTTTTAATAATCTCTTTAGCCCCATCGTAATAGCTTACTACTTTAACTCGTCCTTTCTTGAGGAAAAAGATACGGTCAGCACTATCTTCTGAAAGGTAGATATTTTCGTTTTTCTTATAGTTTTTTGTGCTAATACTGCTCTGAGGGATCAGTTCGGTAAAGATGGCCTCTAATGGATTGATTTGCGGGATGTTATTTTGTAATACAGTCATATGGCTATAGGTTTATAAAGGTTAAAGTTTTTTGATTAATTGATGTGACAAAGATAAGCGCCAATTGTAACAGAAGTATCACGGCCATTTTACATTTGTATCACGTTGAAATGCCTACTTAAAGAGATTATAGCCTTTTCCCTACTATATAACCAACTAATAAAGAGTATTTTATGTGTTAAATACCACAAATTGTGACTTGGTTGAAGCAAATTTAGATTTGGTTGAATTGGCATAGTTTTGATGCAGTTATAGGTGTTCCTTTTCACTTACCAACCTTTAAAAACTAACATTTACATGCAAAAATTTAAATCCATCTTACTAATAGACGACGATAAGGCTACTAATTATATTCATACCCTTTATCTCAACGAATGGGACTTTGCAGAGAAGATTTACACCGCTCTTAATGGCCAGGAAGCATTAGATTTTTTGAAAACCAATGAGGAATTTAGGGCCAACAAACCGTCTCTGATTCTTTTGGATATCAATATGCCAGTGATGAATGGCTTTGAGTTTATGGAAGCTTACAAGGAGCTTGATGATGAGATGAAAGCTACAATTATGGTAGTCATGTTAACTTCTTCTTTACATGAAGAGGATCAGCAAAGAGCAAACAACTTGGATGACTTAAAAAGCTTTATGAACAAGCCATTATCCAAGGAACAAATGCAGCTTGTTATGGAACAGCTCGCTGTGCAAAACGCCATTTAAGGAAGCTTACTGAAGCTCAATTGATGCTGGAACATTTTGCTGGTTGAAGAATAGACGGAACCTTGTCCCTCTTTCCACTTTACTTTCTACCTCTACTTTTCCACCTGCAGTCTCCATTATTTTCTTAACGATATAAAGTCCAACTCCCGATCCTTCCACATGGTTGTGAAAGCGATTGAACATGCCGAAGAGTTTATCTTTGTGTTTTTCCAGATCCATTCCGATCCCATTATCTGAGATCTCTAAACAGACAAAACCATCTCTTTCCATAGTTGAAATATGAATTTCGGGGCTTCTAAGACGGGAACTGTACTTGATGCTATTGGTAATAAGATTGGATAAAATACTATTGAGGTTCGCCTTTGAAAAATAAAGTTCAGGCACTTTGAAGTCCTTAGTTATTTTAACCTGAGAGGACTGAATGCTCTGGCTGTTTTCCAACTTCACCATTTCTAATTTTTCTTCCAGGTTTATCCATTCATTATCCGAGGTTAAGCTCTGTTCGATACGAGATACCTCCAATAAATCAACGATTGTCTGCTCTAATTTACCTACTGTATCGTCCAGGAAACTAAAGGGTTGATCCAACTCTGATGTTCCCAACTTCGCTACTTTTACTTTTATTAATTGTAGTAAGGACTTAATATTAACCACAGGGGCTTTCAAATCATGAGAAACCCGATAGACGAAACTATCTAAGGAGTCATTCTTCAATTTGAGCTCTCCATTTAATCGTTCTACTTCCAATTTCTGGTCTTCTATTGTTTTAGATTGCTGAAGGTTCGCAGCCATTCCATCGAAGGTTTGCCCTAAGCGTCCAAACTCATCAGTCGAAGACGATCCAACACGGACGGTGTAGTCTCCTTTATTCAATTGTCTGGCTGCCGTTCGAAGATTCTCAATAGCGGAAGATAGATTTCTAGCAATCAGCTGTCCGAAAACAATAGCCAATAAAAAGGTGAGCCCTCCACAGAGCAGAATCCAAAAGTTGAGCGTAGTGACTTGTGCTTTTACCGATTGCCCCTCTTCTTTGATTAACTCGTACCGTTCCTTTTTCGCTACTTGGACAATGCTGCTAAAATCATCAACCATTTTCTTTGCACCCATCGCAATGCCTATAGACGTAGAACGAGTAGGCAAAGGACCACTCGCTGGAAAAAAGTGTTTAACCTTCATTTGTATTTCATTACATAGAAGAATTAATTCAGTTCCTATAGCAGACGAATTTTCAATAGCATTAACATTAAAACCAGAAAAATCATTGATCCTCTCTTTCAGATCTTCTATCGACTTATTTACCTGAAGTCCCCTTTTCTTATGCGCCTCTAAATCATTTACACTTCTGGTGTTCAAATCTTTAACCACAACAAAAACATCCGCTTGAAGCTTTGTAATTCTGGATTCTACCTCATCTAAAATTTGAATTTCTTCTGTAGTTTGGTGGAGTGTTTCCGCTAATTCTGCCTTGATTGGTTGTGTATTTTTCCAGCCCATGAAGGTGGCCAATGCCGCTATCATTGCTACCAAAGTTGAGCTAAAAATGATTTTATTCGCTATTGTCATCTAAGTAATGAGTTTTAGAATCTATTCTCCCTAAATAAATTTAAAGAGAAAGTCATATAGCGTTTACTATTCTTGAGTTTTTATGTTTCGAAAAGGTACAGCTTGTTAAGCTTTTTCCTGAAATAAATCATAAATTCCTATGCAAAATTACGTCAGCATAGAAATACCTCGCCAACCATGGATATTAACCCATCGGTGCACCACCTCCTTCGACTCGCTTTGCTCCCGCTCGTTCCGGTTCGGACTGGCTCAGGGCAGGCTGCTCAGGATGACAGAAGGTAAAAAAACTCCTCCTCAAACTCAGCCCCGCTCCTTCATCAAAGTTATCAAATCCTTCACCGAGATCAACTTCAGCACAAAAGCCAAAACCAGTGAAATCAAGCCCACCAAAACAAAGTTCACCCGCCAATCAAAGGTCAAATAATCTGTACCAACATAACAAACAAGTCCTGTTAACAATGCGAACAACACTGGCTTCCCTATTAATGCGCCATTCATGGGCAACTGGAATTCTCGAATGGCAAGTCCCACCAACGCAATAGCAATAAAACCCTGTGTTAGTAAGGTAGCCAGGGCCGCTCCTGCCGCTTTGTCTTGTTGTATCAAAATATAATTCAATAGGATGTTTAATAAAATACCAACTATGAAAATTCGATTCATCCGCATCAACTTCTCCCCTGCCGTCAACAAAGCACTATAGACATAAGTGACACAGACTGCAATGAAAGTCAATATCAACCAGCCCATCACCGTCCCCCAGTAAGCCGTTCCTTCTTCATACAACAACACCATAATTTCTTCCCTAAAAAAATAAACCGGCAAACTCAAAGCAATCGCTCCTGCAAGAATCATTTGCAAACTAAAGCGCAATAAATCCAAATAATCTTCACCATCTTTGAGCATCCGTGCAAACATCGGTAACAATAATCCCGCAAATAAAAATCCAATCATATTACTGGCATCCAGCAAACGGTAAGCTCCAGCATAAATACCTGCTTCTCCTTCTCCATCTTCCAACATTCGTTCTATCATAACCGCATCTACGCGCGTATAAACCGTCATCAAAAAAATTGCAAGCGCATAAGGATAACTTTCTACCATTATTCGCTTCAAAAAAGAAACATCCAATTTCCAACCCGTCCAAACCAATTCATTTCGTGTTAGCCATAGGGCCACCAAAGCAGTAAACACCAAGGTAGAAATCTGCGCATAAATAAACCATTCTATTTGAAACGCTTCATAAAAGCTATTGATCCATAGTAGTGGTGCACAGACCAATATCATTAGAAATTTATTCAAAGAAGACAACCAACTGTCTGTTCGATACCAGCCGAGGGCAGAAATATTAGATCGTAAATAGAGCATCAAAGAATTCAAAATATGAATCAAGCAAAGCCAACCTAAAAAAGGTAAATACTTTGCAGCAGTATATCCTGAAGGAATTGCAGTGAGAAAAATCACCAAGAGGTATAGACCACCCAGCATGGTTTTCAACATTAACACATTTGGGAAATAGCTTTTTAGCAAATCTCTATTCTGTGCAATGTGTTTGTTATTGAACGTATGAATTCCAAAGTCGTTGATGATTTGGAGGAGGAAAGTGAAATTGAAAACAGCGAAATAAAGACCAAAGGCTTCCTTCCCTACTGCGTTCTGCACCACTCGGTCAATGCCGAAGATGTAAATAGGTTTGATCAGTAAATTGATGCCGACCAATAGAATAATGTTGATGAGGAATTCGCGTTTCATTAAGCTGCAAAGATAGGTAAATCGTTGCTCTTGAATTGGTGAGAGGGTAGATGAACTGTGTTCAAAACCAAGAAAAACGAATAAACATTGAAAATA
>CAZDTI010000089.1:0-23454 GCA_964508085.1 uncultured Saprospiraceae bacterium
GATTGGTAATTGATTTTGTAATTTTAAGTTGTCTCATGCAATAACAGTTTATAAAATTTAATTGTAAAAAGTATAATTAGGTCCTTTCACAAGGCTTCGTGGTGGTCATTTTGTTGGTCTGTTACCTCTATATTGGTAAAGTTATAACGCCCAAAGTCAAAAGAGACAGCCACTACCTTTATATAATAAGACTTATTTTTAATATATAAGTCACCTTTTCTTACCTGCCAGATAGTCCATACAATATACCTTAACAGCGAACATACGTATGAAGTTCATCTTTAATAGGTATTCTCGTTTAGCTATCTGACAAAGTAGCCAGGTGTGCAAAGCGTGTTGAAGCCGGTTCTTCCGTTAAGAAGATTTTTTCGATGGGATTAAAAATACGCTATTTACTTAAAATTTAGTATGGCGCATTTGCTTAAAATTTTGTTAGAATGGGGTTCGTAATGGATCGGTGATGGGAAAAATCTAAATTATTGATACTCAATTGCCCAGCCTCTATCAAATACGGCGCAAAAGTAAGCTTTTTATTTCTGCTTGTCAAGTGCAGAAACATAGGAGGTATCCGACTTATAATTTGAGCTTGAAAACGGTGATATTTCTTGTAAAAAGCGAGGTGATGGGTCTTAATCGTGCGATCTGTCCTAAAATAAGGGTTTTTAAGGAGAAAATCCACAATTGATGAATTTAAAATTTGGAAAACCCAGATATTTATTTTTTATTGCCGCTATTACACATTATAACAACTATAAATTTGTGTTTCACTAGTACGTTTCTTTGACATAATTATCTTTTTGTTTCGTCAAAGATCAAATCAATACTTCCTTTATGAATAGAGTCTCCGTAGAAATCGAATTCTTGTTTAGAGCGTCCCCAACGATACTTTACACTTTCATTACCACCCCAGCTTGTTTGGTTCGTTGGTTTTGCGACGAAGTAGACATACAGGATGACGTGTTCACCTTTTCCTGGAACGGTTCCGAGGAAGCTGCTGAACTTATTGACGACATAGAAGATGAGCGAGTACGCTTCCAATGGGAAGATGCTGATGAGGATGAATATCTGGAATTCCGATTCCGTAAATCCCCTGTTACGAATGAAACCATCTTAGAAATCACAGACTATTGTGACGAAGGAGAAGAAGACGATCAGCGACAGTTGTGGGAAAGTCAAATTAAAATCCTAAGACAAGAAACAGGAGGATAGATTTAGGTGGTTAATACAAACATTTCCCCCTATTGTAATAATAATCTGTAAAGCTTGGGAGCTTTACCAAATTAATAAAAACGTAAAAGCCCACTATTTTCCGAAAGAAAAATAGTGGGCTTTTCTATAACACAATAGGTGGAAGTTATTACGACTAGTTAAAGTTGATAAGTTAAAAGTTAACCGTTGTTTCCATGATCTCCTCCCCTCTCTTAAATTTCACCACAGTGGTATCCCCTTTCTTAAACTTACTCAAAGCATCCATATAACCATTCATATCCTCTACCTTGTGTTCTCCCATTTGAATGACAATATCACCAGCCAACATTTTCGCATTAGAAGCAGGACGACCATCTCTAACACCATCAATACGCATTCCCTTATCTGCGTACAAATAATCCGGCATCACGCCTAAGGTAACTGTGAAACGCGGCGTATCACCGCCCATCGAATCATCTTTAGTTTTGGTGAACGCTAATTTCCCACCATCATTCAATTTGCCAATCAAAGCATCAACATATTGCACAACAGACTGAATTCCAGGATAATTGACCTTATCGGCATCATCTGTAGGTTTGTGATAATCAGCATGTTGTCCAGTAAAAAAAGCAAGTGCTGGCACATCAATTAAATAAAAAGAAGTATGATCTGAAGGACCGATTCCCGATTCTGTTGTTACTGGTTTGAGTCCATCTACTTTGAGTTTATCAATGACGGGCATCCATGAAGGAGAAGTCCCTACTCCATTAATCGCAATGGTCTTTTCTGCTTTCAATCGGCCCACCATATCCATATTGATCATATAGTTCATCGTGCTTTTTTCAATAGTTGGATTTTTAGAAAAGTAGTTAGATCCCCATAAGCCTTTTTCCTCCCCGGAGAAAGCAATAAACAGATAATTATTAGCGGTATATCGGGTTTTCAAATGTTCTGCGAGTTGCAACATTGCCGCAATTCCAGAAGCATTATCATCTGCTCCATTATGAATTTCTGGTTCACCGGCGTGAAGCGATCCAAAGCGACCATAGCCCAGATGGTCGTAATGCCCTCCTATAATAACTGTTGTTGGGGCGCTGTTATCTAAAAATCCAATAACATTAATTCCACGTGGTGGTTTTTTATCTGTGTCTATTGCTTGTCCATGATGATCCACTTCTGCTTTTCCGGTAAAAGATTGGTAAAAACTACCATCCGTCCCAGCAGGTGTAATTCCGATTTCCTTGAAGCGTTTGACGATGTATTCTGCAGCGATGAGCTCTCCGTTGGTTCCTATTTCACGACCTTCTAACTTGTCATCAGCAAGGAAGTAAACGTCTTTTTTGATGGTTTCTACGTTGACGGTTTGGTCGGTGAGGAGCTTTGTAGTTTTGCAGGAAGTTGCTAGAACGAGAATTAATACTAAAGTGTTTAATGTAATTTGTTTGGTGTTCATGCTAGGTGTTACTTAGAATACGTTATATAAATTTTGCATTATTTTGGAAACTATAGCGGAAGCGTAAATGAACCGCAAAATTAAAGAAAGGTAGCCAAAAAAAGAATCCCGACAACGTTAATTGCTGAGAAGCTATGTTACGTTTATTTTGAGTTGTTATAAAAACAGGACATCTCGAACGAATCGAAATGCCCTGGCATAAGGATAACTTATTTAAACTATTTTCAAGGGACGACGATTTAATAATTTCTAAGGATCGCAAATTAGCTTCACTCAGAATACAATAAAGAAATTACATCTATTTCTTTTATCGGCCCCATAAATTTTAATTATAAACTACTAATCTACATTGTCATGTAAATAGGTGTTATCTGGTTTCAACTCCGGTTCCTCATCATCACTGATCGTCCAACGAGAACGATTGAGTTCCTCTGATCTTGGGTTGTCATCCAAGTTCACTCTACGACGAAGATAAGCGGGTTGATTTTCCAAGTCACTTACGGTGTTTGGATTGCTTAACTTTACTCGAGCATTACGCAAGCGCTCTTTTTCTCTTCGCAAAGCAGCTTCCTCTTGCTGTAAGCGACGCTCCATTTCCAATTGCTTCTTTTCTTCGCTCTTCAAGTAAGGCTCCTCGTAAGAATAACCAGTACGGTTGTATCTTGTTAGAGATTCCCGAACATCGTCGAATTCAACGGTCTTCGCTTTGTCTCCTTCATTATGACCTACTTCGTAGAAACCTGGTTTCTTTCTTTCGTCTTCATCTAAAGAAACACGAACCTTTTCTTCCGTTGGCGTCTCTTGATCTTTTTCTCTATGCTCGAATCCTGTTGCAATAACCGTTACAGAAATGGCATCGCCTAAAGTTTCATCAAAACAGTTACCCCAGATCAAGTTGGTTCCATAACCTGCTTCTTCCTGGACAAATTCTGTGATTTCAAAAACCTCATCCATCGTTACCTCCTTAGTTCCAGAAGTAATGTTCAATAGAATGTGCTGCGCTCCTTTGATGTGGTTGTCTTCCAATAATGGAGAGTTCAATGCCTCATCAACGGCACGTTTCGCTCTGTCGTCCCCTTCTGCTTCTGAAGTTCCCATAATGGCAACTCCTGAGCTACGCATAACGGTGTTAACATCTTCAAAATCCACGTTCACATAACCAGCTACTGTAATGATTTCTGCAATACCTTTGGCTGCAGTTGTCAATACACTATCCGCTTCAGAGAAGGCCTCCCCTAGTGATAAATTACCGTGAATCTGACGCAACTTATCATTAGAAATAACAATCAACGAATCTACATTTGCTTTAAGTTCTTCCAATCCTTCAACCCCCTGAGTCGTTCTTTTTCTTCCTTCAAAAGTAAAAGGCAAAGTGACAATACCTATTGTAAGGATGTCCATCTCCTGTGCCGCTTTGGCAATAATTGGAGCTGCACCAGTTCCTGTACCACCGCCCATTCCAGCAGTGACAAACAACATCTTGGTATTATTTGCTAAAAATACTTTTACTTCTTCAATGGATTCTTGACAGGCCTGCTTACCGATGGTCGGGCGAGATCCCGCTCCACGACCTTCCGTTAATTCAGGGCCCAGGCAAATTTTTGTAGGTACTGGACTTAAGTCCATCGCCTGATTATCTGTGTTACAAATCGCGAAGTCTACACCAACGATTCCTTGACGGAACATGTTAGAGACCGCATTGCTACCACCGCCACCGACACCGATGACTTTGATTATTGATCCTTCTTCTTTGGGTAAATCGAACATGATATTTCTTTTTTGAGTTTAAATAAGTTTAAATAAAATTGATCCTTAAGTCTTAATAATTTTTATCGCTGATGTTAAAAACAGCTTATTATCCTTTCTAATAGTATTTCTTAAAATTCAGTATCTCTTTCGGCTTCGAACCACTCTTTCGTCTTATTGAAAAGCTTTTCGTACCATTTAGAATCTTCTGCAAGCTGAGCAGCTGTTTCTTCCGCATTCTTCTCGTCTTCAATAAGTGCATCAACGGTAACTGGCTCTTCTACTTCTACTTTGGTATAAACAACCTTCCCGTTTTCAACACTTTTGATTCCATTAATTAGCAAGCCAATTGCTGTTGCATAAATAGGACTGCATACCTTTTCATTGTAGCCATGTGCCAGATGCTCAATTGGCATTCCGATACGTGTACTGAAACCAGTGTGGTACGCCGTCAATTTTTCGATGTGTTCTAACAATGATCCTCCACCGGTCAAAACCAGACCACCAATCAACTTGGTATCATAACCAGAGCGACGAATTTCCCAAACTACATAGTCTAAGATTTCTTCTACTCTTGCTTGAATAATCAAAGCCAAGTTCTTTTCAGAAATTTCTTTTGGCTCATGACCTTTCAAACCAGGAATAGTAATCACTCTGTTTTCAAAAACTTCATCTGCCAAAGCTGAACCGAATTTTACTTTCAGTTTTTCAGCCTGTTGGTACATTACAGTACAGCCTTCTTTAATGTCTTTTGTAATAACATCTCCTCCAAAAGGAATCACTGCCGTGTGGCGAATGATGCCATCCTGGAAAATAGTGATATCTGTAGTACCACCTCCGATGTCAACTAATGCAACACCCGCTTCTTTTTCTTCCTGGCTCAATACAGAGGCAGCAGAAGCAATAGGCTCCAAAGTCATATCGGCTACTCGTAAACCTACCCGCTCGATACAACGGTAGATGTTATTAGAAGCAGTGATCTGACCAGTTATAATATGGAAGTTGGCTTCGAGACGAACACCTGACATCCCAATGGGATCGGTGATTCCTTGCTCATTGTCAACGGTATATTCTTGTGGAATAACGTGAAGGATTTTATCTCCTGGAGGTAAAACCAATTTATACATGTCACTGATTAATCGGTCGATGTCCGATTGATCAATTTCTTGTAAGTCGTTGTCACGGGTTAAGATTCCGCGGTGCTGCAATGTTTTGATGTGCTGACCAGCGATTCCGACATGAACGATTTTGATCTCTTGACCAGAGTTACGTTCTGCAGAGGCTACAGCTTCTTTGATTGCTTTCACGGTCTTTTCAATATTGGAAACAACTCCCCTGGAAACACCAGTGGATTCCACTTTTCCAATGCCAAGGATTTCAATTTTTCCATGTTCGTCTTTACGACCCGCGATAGCACATACCTTTGTCGTTCCTATGTCTAAGGCAACGACGACTTGATTGTTTTGTGGTGTACTAAAGTTATCCATCATAGTATAGTTTTTTGGCAGCGCTTAAATAATCGGAAAATGGGATCATCCTATCGTTTTTCGCAAACTACCTGATTTTTGAATGTCAGATTAATCGTTTTGTATTTATTCCATCCAGTGTATGGTACAGCTTTTAAATAAAACTGTTCTAGTCTAAAAAATTTGTCTTCCACCTGTTCGTAAGGACCGAAGACTATGTTTTGATTTCCTACAATTGGAACCAGTGTAAAGCTCCCTTTGTCGTCGCGGTAAATTTGTGCGACTAAAGGTTCCATGAAATCATCTTCTAAAATTCGTTTTGTCAATTCAAACAAATCGCGCAAAGGATGTTTTGGTCTTTCCAGAAAATTTGGAATGTGCGGTGGAATACTTCCATTCGCTACTAAAACCTTTGCGGTAAAATGTTTGGAAAGCGGCATCTTGTTGCCAACTTTATCTAAGTAATAATTCTCTCCTTCTGCATCAATCACTCTCAACAACGGAACTCTTTGCTTTAGTTCTATGTGAACTTTATTCTTTGCATTGATATAAACTTCCGCAGCTTTTACAAATGGATCTTCTTCCAATACTGCTTCTATTTGCTTCACATCCAGCGCTCCTATCGGCTGTCCAGATAAGCCTATAACAAAACTTTTCTGTAAGCGTTCCAAAACATCCTCTTTTGTAAGTAAATTGTTACCTTCTGGTAAGTCTTCTACTACTATTGACAACTCCCCTGCTATTTTAGCCTGTTTTTTTTCGATGGACCAAATGATTAATATGGCCGCTACGAAAAACAACACCAACCAGAACAAATTCCGGATAAAGGTTGTGTTCTTTTTTTTATTCTTCTTCTTTTTCATGGTCTGCGCACTGAGGCCTTTATTATTTACCAATCGCGTTTTTTCCTCACGCAGAGGCCGAAGAGAACGCTGAGCTAACGTCCCATACGCATTTTTTTCGCGTCCCACTCTGCGGCCTCTGCGCGCTCTGCGTGAGGAATTCGCATTTGGTACGATTACACAAAAACGTTCTCTTTGAAACACCCTTTCCTTATCTCCGCTGCGCCAACCATTCTTTAATGGGCTGCACAAATGTATCAATATCTCCTGCTCCTAATGTGAGCAATACGTCTATTTCTTTTTTCGCCAACTCTTCCATTAGCGTCTTTTTATTAACAAGAGTCTTATTTGCAAGATTCATGTTATCAAAAACAATCTTAGAGCTAACGCCTGGTATTGGTTCCTCTCTAGCTGGATAAATATCCATTAACAAGCATTCATCTAAACCATCAAGTGCTTCCGCAAAACCCTCGACAAAATCACGGGTTCTAGAGAATAAGTGAGGTTGAAAGACTCCGGTTATTTTCCTTCCGGGAAATAATTGCCGGGTCGCATCAATCGCTGCTTTTAACTCTGTTGGATGATGTGCGTAGTCGTCAACATAAGCCACTTTATCATCATTGTATATTCTTTCAAAGCGTCGCTTTATTCCTTTGAATGAAGCCAATGCTTCTTTAATGGCTTCCACCGAAACATTCAGTTCTTGGGCTACTGCTATGGCAGCACAAGCGTTTGTTATATTGTGTCGGCCGGGCATTGTAAATACGATGTTAGCAATACTACCTTTCGGCCCTTTAAAATCAAAAACAGCACAACCGTTTTCTACTCTTTCATTGTACACGAAATAATCTCCTTTTTCTAAACCAAAACTCATTTGTCCCGGCATTTCTAAAGGCAAGTCGGCTTGTACAAACAACTGCCCACCTTCCTTCAACTGCCCCGCAAATTCCGCGAAGGTTTTCTTCATTTCTTCATGCGCTCCGTATATGTCCAGATGATCAGGATCCATAGAAAGAATAATCGCTAAATCTGGTGTAAGATGTAGAAAAGAGCGATCAAATTCGTCCGCTTCTACCACCATCCAGTCGCTTTTTCCGCCAACGTAATTCGAACCAATATTCTGAGCGATGCCTCCCAAAAAAGCAGTACTATCAACCCCACCCGTTCGAATGACATGGCTCACAATAGAGCTTGTCGTTGTTTTTCCATGTGTGCCTGCAACAGCAATCGTTTTCAAATTTCGGCTGATCAATCCCAATACCTCAGCGCGCTTCATAATCGGAAAATCATTAGTACGGAAGTACTGTAATTCCTTATGCTGCTCTGGAATGGCCGGTGTAAAAATCACCAGATCAACTCCATTTGGTATTAGCGCTAAATCCTCTTTGTAATGGATTATCATGCCTTCTGCTTCCAGCTTTCTGGTAAGCACAGTTGCGGTTTTATCGTAGCCAAACACGGCCGCACCGCGTTGTAAAAAATATCTGGCCAATGCACTCATTCCGATGCCTCCAATACCGATCAAATAGATCGTTTTAAGATCCTCGAGTTCTAAGCTCATTTTTGTCACAGATAAATTATAATTTTTATTAATTCTATCTTTTTTATCTTTATAAATACCTGTATATCAGGCTTAAATAATCAAAGTATGTGCCGTAATTTTTATATGAAAAAATAATTATACATTTTTTTTATAATTTATAACTTACTGTACAGTAAAGAAGCTCTTTATCCCTGATTATCAATGAGTTTCATCACTTCATCTGCTATTTGAGCCGCGGCGTTTGGCTTAGCCAATCTTTTAATATTTTTTGACAACAAGGCCATCTTATCGGAATCAGCTAACAGTTCGATTGCGTTTTGAACCATATCTCTGGCATCCTTGTCTTTGACCAAAATTGCTGCATCTTTCTCTACCAGGGCCATCGCATTCTTCGTTTGATGATCTTCTGCCACATTTGGCGAAGGAACTAAAATTGCTGGTTTTGCTACCAAACATAGTTCGGATATTGTCAAAGCTCCTGCTCTTCCGATCACTACATCTGCCATGGCGTAAGCTAAATCCATTCGCTTAATGAAGGCTTGTACCTTTACGTTTTCCAAGCGAGCAGTATCCGAGTCTTTAAACTCTTCGATGTATAACTTTCCTGCTTGCCATAGAACCTGCACTTCTGGATGCTTTGTCAGTAAAGCGGTATTACTCCCCATACTGTCGTTCAACGTCCGAGCACCCAATGATCCTCCCATTATAACTATGGTTTTCCGATCAGGCTTAAAGCCAAAATGAGCTAATGCTTCTGCTTTCTTCTTTTCCAATTCTGCAATATCTTTCCGAACTGGATTTCCGGTCCAGATGATATTTGCTTTTGGGAAGTAGCGCTCCATTTTATCATAAGCGACGCATACTGTACGTACTTTGTTTTGCAACATTTTATTGGTTACTCCAGCATACGAATTCTGCTCTTGTATCAATGTGGGAATGCCTCTTCTGGCAGCCACTGCTAAGGTTGGATAACTTGCATAGCCTCCAACACCTACTGCTACGTCTGGTCTAAAACGACCTATTATCTTTTGTGCTTTCCACATGCTGCTAATCAGCTTAAATGGAAAGAGTAAATTTTTCAAAGTTAGCTTCCGCTGAATACCACTGATCCAAAGTCCGTCTATTGGATATCCTGCGGCTGGAACCTTTTCCATTTCAATTTTTCCTTGAGCGCCAACAAAACGTATTTCTATTGTTGGGTCTTTTTCTTTCAAGGCGTCCGCTATTGCTATTGCCGGAAAAACATGGCCTCCGGTACCGCCACCGCTTATGATTACTTTTCTATTTTTTTTTTCTGATTTCATAATTTAGTAAATGGTTTGATTAAGCCGTAATTTAGGTATTGCTTTTTAAACCATTAGCTGTTAACTATTAACTGTTGATTATTGACTATTAAGCGTTTATTTTTTGAGCTTAACTTGTCTTTTCAATATATCTACTCACGCTTAGTATCATTCCAAAGGCAATACAGGTGAATACAATCGATGTTCCTCCCATACTTACTAAAGGAAGTGTCAACCCCGTGACTGGAACCAACTGTACTGTTACCGCCATATTAGCTAGTGCTTGTATCACCATCAACATTCCTAAGCCCATGACCAACATGGCACCGAATGCTTTAGGTGCTCTTGTAACAATACTTACACAACGGAAAAACAAAAACACGTATAACAATATTATTGTAAAACCGCCAACCAAGCCATACTCTTCACAAATCATTGCATAGATGAAGTCCGAGTAAGGAGCTGGTAGATAATTTCGCATTACACTGTTCCCTGGTCCCTCCCCAAAAAACCCTCCGTTTGCAATGGCTATTTTGGAATGCAAAATTTGATAACCAGGCTCTGTTTCAGTCCAGAAAGCTCTCACCCGTTCTATCCAAGTATCTGTTCTTACAAACTCCGGAAAGAACTCTCCAATAACAATCAAGCCGGCAAAAACCACAATCCCCAAAAGGAACAAAAGCAAAATATATTGTATTGCTACTCGCCCTAAAAACATCATTCCGATACAGGTTGCGAAAAGTAAAAGTGCCGAGGATAAATCTGCCGGAGCAATCAATCCACAAATAATTAGTATCGGTACAATGATCGGTAAAAAGGCCGATTTAAAATCTTTGATATAATCTTGTTTTGCAGAAATAGCACGAGCGACATAAATAATCAATGCTAATTTACCAAAATCCGACGTTTGGAAAGTCAAACCTATAAATGGTATTCTCAACCAACGCCTAGCATCATTTACTTCCACTCCAAATCCTATAGTATACATCAACAGAGGGATACAAATCACCAATAATATGGGCGCTATTTTCATGTATTGCGTATAATGCATAACATAACAAATGTAAGTCAACATTAAACCGATACTCATGAAGAAAAAATGCTTCAAAAGGTAAAACTCGGTATTCCCTCCTTGCCGCTGAAATGCCATATGTCCTGTAGAACTATAAACCGTCAACAGGGAAAAGATGACTAACATAAGTAGAATCATCCAAACGGCTCTGTCGCCTCGTAGCTCTGAGTATATTTTATTTCCTATTGACATATTCTTTTTTTTGAGGGTAGATAAGGGTGGATGATGGTAGATGAGGGCGGATAAGGGTTCCCTATTTATGCACCTAGGTGCGTTAGTGGGAACCCTTATCTACCATTATCTGCCCTCATCAACCCTCATCCACCCTTTTCTTTTGATACACCGCTTCTTTAAACAGCTCTCCTCTTTTTTCGTAATTTTCAAAAAGATCAAAGCTCGAACAAGCTGGCGATAATAATACGGTCATTCCTGGTTCAGCGAAAGCAGCCGCTAGTTCAATAGCTTCTGTTACGCTTTGTGTCTCCTTTATGATTCGTACC
Source organism: uncultured Saprospiraceae bacterium (assembly GCA_964508085.1). Taxonomy (GTDB): domain Bacteria; phylum Bacteroidota; class Bacteroidia; order Chitinophagales; family Saprospiraceae; genus CALGLS01. The sequence continues at coordinate 11,094 of CAZDTI010000089.1, forward strand.
AATGGTAAAAATTCTTTTAGCAACTTTTCATTATCAGCACCAAGACAAACAATGGCTTTCACTTTTTCTTTTACCAGTGGTATAATTGCGCTGTAATCATTTCCTTTGTCAATTCCGCCAGCGATCCAAACCAAAGGCTTTTCCATGGCCAATAAACCGTAATAAACAGAATCTACATTGGTCGCTTTGCTATCGTTTATGTATTCCACTCCATTGATTTCGGCAACGAACTCTAAACGATGAGGTGCATTTACGAAAGTGGTTAAACTCTCTTGCGAGCTTTCTGGAGTGACACCCATTTTCTCAGCTACTAATAAAGCGCAAGTCGCATTAAATGCATTGTGCGGACCTTTTAGATTAGTGCCTTCCAATGTGTACTGATTTCCTCGTGTACGTATTGTTTTCTTTTCAAAGAACTTGTCGCTCACCGGAATAGTATTCATCCCGACTGGCTTTTTATTTAGGTAGGATTTGATATTTTCGTCTACTTCGTTGTAGATAAAAAGATCGGAATCCTGCTGTTTCTGAATGATTCGAAATTTCGATGCAACATAATTGCTGATCTTGTACTCGTAGCGATCCATGTGATCGGCAGTAATGTTGAGCAAGAGTGCAATCTGCGGTCGAAAATCATAGCAATTGTCTAATTGGAAACTGCTAAGTTCCAATACATAACAATCCTTTTGCTTATCATGGGTGAGTAACCTGGCGAAGCTAAATCCTACGTTTCCGCCGATGCCAACCGAAAGGCCAGCCTTGTGGAGAAGGTGGTAAATTAGTTTGGTTGTGGTTGTTTTCCCATTGCTACCTGTGATGGCGATTATTTTTCCTTTACAGAATTTTGCTGCAAATTCAATTTCCGAAATGACTGGTATTTTTCGCTTCAGTGCTTCCTGAACGACGGCTACCGTATCTGGTATTCCCGGACTTTTGATTATGCAATCTCCATCAAAGATTGATTCGTTTGTATGTTTGTTTTCTTCAAAAAAGATTTGATTTTCCTCCAGTTCCTTTTTAAAGCTCTCTTTTATTTTTCCATAGTCGGATACAAAAACGGTGTATCCTTCTTGCTTTGCCAGTAATGCCGCTCCTACTCCACTTTCGCCGGCTCCTAAGATTACTGCTTTCATTTTTTATATCTAATTAACTATCTAAGTTTCAAAGTTAAAATTGTAACTACGGCTAACAATATTCCTACGATCCAGAATCGGGTTACAATTTTTGACTCATGCATCCCTTTCTTTTGATAGTGGTGATGCAAGGGTGACATTAAAAATATTCGTCGGCCTTCGCCGTATTTCTTTCGGGTGTATTTGAAGTAACTTACTTGTAATACCACCGATAAATTTTCTACTAAAAAGATTCCACACAAAATGGGGATCAACCATTCTTTTCTGATGGCTATTGCCAATACGGCTATTACTGCTCCGATTGTCAAACTTCCAGTGTCTCCCATGAAGACTTGCGCCGGATAGGAATTGTACCATAAAAAACCGATACAAGCTCCTAGAAAACAGGCTGCGAAAACGACTAACTCTCCTGTCCCTGGCAGGTACAAAATAGTGAGATAAGGCGCTAAAATCGAGTTACCGGAAACATAAGCTAGTAAAGCTAAGGTTCCAGCCATTATCGCGGAGGTTCCAGTTGCTAAGCCATCTATTCCATCTGTCAAGTTTGCCCCGTTTGAAACAGCTGTGATGATGAAAATGATGATTGGAATGTAGAGCAACCAAACCAAGTTCTTCGCATTATCTCCAAGGAAGAAAAGGAAAGTCGCGTAGCTTGGTTCCTTTCCTTTGAAAAAAGGAACATTAGTTAGAGTCGTTTTCACGTCTACAAATACCACGTCCTTACCATCTTTTTCTACAATAATTTCATCTACAAAATCTGCTTCTACAAATTTATATTCAAGCGTAGCAATTTCTTTATCCAAACGAACTACTACATCCTCACTCCACAACATCGTACAAGCCACAATAACTCCGAGTCCAACTTGCCCCAATACTTTAAACTTCCCACTCAACCCTTCTTTATCTTTCTTAAACACCTTAATGTAATCATCCATAAATCCGATGATTCCCATCCAAGTCGTTGTCACCAACATTAACAGGATGTACACGTTATTCAAATCTGCAAACAACAAACATGGAATAACAATCGCCATGATAATGATGACTCCTCCCATTGTTGGTGTCCCCTGCTTTTCCTTCTGTCCAGCCAATCCAAGATCTCGCACCGTTTCCCCTATTTGCAATTCCTGCAAAAAGCGAATAATTCGACCACCAAATAACATGGAAATAACTAAAGAAAGAATAATAGCCAATGCTGCGCGGAATGAGAGGTACTCGAACAACCTAAAGGTGTCGTATCCCTTCTCCCGTAACATTTCTGCAATCCAGTAGAGCATTTCGTTTGTTTTTTCCTGCTGTGGTTTCAGACTATGACATTAGACATGTCTGATTTTTTCACTTATCGGATTGGGAGAGAATTCAGATTGGTTTTCTGTCCGTTTTCCTTTGTATAGTATGTCTTATCTTAACTGTTAGCTATTAACGTAAACTGTTAACTTCTTTCTATCGCATTTCCTCCTTGTGAACTATGTAAAATTTACTGAAAGTAAATTACTATGTGAACTTTTGCGAAAGAAGGCTATGTGCTCTTTGTGCCCATTCGACAAGCTCAGGACAGGCCTATGTGTTTAAAACCCGCATAAAAAGCGCCTCGCGTTTTTTAAAATCTCATCAGGCTTATATCAAATTTCTTAAGCCTAATTTCCTCAAAAACAGCTGGGGCGAATTTACACTCGCCACCTGCTGTCGAGAATCTGAGAATGATAATAGTTCTTTGTCGCCATCCCAAAATATCACTTTTCCCCTTCTTGCCTCCAGCTCCTAAAGGAGAGCTTCTGCCCGATGCGACATTTTGGTCTTCTTCAATTATTGAATAACGACCTAAGTATTTCTTTGTCATCAAAGGGGTGTTTAATGCCTTTGATGTCCTGGTATTTTTCGTGGCCTTTGCCAGCTACCAGTATTATGTCTCCTTTTGTTGCCAGTTGAGCAGCCGTTTTGATGGCTTGCTTTCTATTAGTGATTGACAACACCTTGTTTTTCAAATGTGGTGGAATACCGACCTCCATTTCTTCAATGATGGTATCGGGATCCTCCGACCGTGGATTGTCTGAAGTCAGAATAACCTGCTGACTGTTTTCGCAGGCGATCTTAGCCATTACTGGTCTTTTCTTTTTATCGCGATCCCCTCCGCAGCCGACTACCGTAATTACTTTTTCCGTTCCTTTTCGGAGATGTGCAATTGTTGTTAGCACTTTTTCCAAAGCATCCGGTGTATGAGCATAATCCACAATTGCTATTTTTCCTTCCGGGCTTATTTGATAATCAAAACGGCCCTCTGCTGTTGTCAAATTACTAATCACCATCAGCACCTCTTCCGGATCAGCATCCAACAGAATAGCGGTTCCGTAAACAGCCATTAAATTGTAAGCATTGAATTCTCCGATTAGCCGACAGATCATTTCTGTTCCATTGACAACCAGGTGTAACCCCGTAAAAGTATTTTCAATAATCTTTGCTTTGTAATCGGCTTGTCTTTTCAAACCGTATGAGTACTGTCTCGATTTTGTATTTTGTAACATTATTTTCCCATTTCTGTCATCGACGTTGGTCAGGGAAAAACTGTTTGCAGGTAACTGATCAAAAAACCGTTTTTTGGCTTCTAAGTAAGACTTGAAAGTCTTATGGTAATCAAGGTGGTCGTGTGTTAAATTCGTAAAGACTGCGCCGGTAAAATGTAAGCCGGCAATCCGTTCCTGATCCACAGCGTGTGAACTTACTTCCATAAAGACATATTCGCAACCTGCGTCTATCATCTTTTGTAGCAATTCGTTTATCGCTACGGCGTCAGGGGTGGTAAAATCAGCAGGCAAAATGTCTTTGCCTATTTTGTTTTCAACAGTTGAGATCAGCCCTGCTTTGTAACCCAATTGGGTAAACAGCTTGTATAATAATGTGGCAGTGGTTGTTTTTCCGTTGGTACCGGTGATGCCCACTAGCTTAATTTCTTTTGAAGGGTGTCCGTAATATTCAGCAGCTACTAAGGCCAATGCTTTTGCAGAATTATCTACTTGAACAAAACAAACAACTGAACTTCGTTCTTCTGGCAGCACTTCACAAATAATAGCAGTTGCTCCTTTTGCAATCGCTTGATCAATGTAATCATGGCCATCAGATTGTAAACCTTTAATGGCTACGAACAAGGTTCCTTTTTTAACCTTTCGGGAATCAAATTCAACTCCGCTTATGGCTGTAGGAAAGTCACCATGTAAAGCTATTGTTATAATATTTGTCAGTAAGTTACTCAAGAATGCTACAATGTTTTAGAAAAAAATGTTTCATAGTGTTCTGGAGTGAGAAAGAAAATAAATCCAGCCGAAGCTTTCTTTATCCACCACTCACTCCAGAAGAATAGTGTTTAGTGTAAATTGTCCCCTATCGCCGTAGCGTAGGTGGATAGTGTTTCAAAGAATGAGGGATTAACTGTGTTATCTTAAGGTCAGTTTGACGGTTTGTCCCTGTACCCTAGTCCCTGGAATAATGGATTGCTTTCTAACGCGACCAACGCCGCTGACTTTTACTTGTAATCCGAGGTTTTCTAAAACATATAATGCATCCTTGAGCCCCATACCGACTACATTGGGCACCGCCTTTTCCGCCATTTGACGGGTCAGGATGTTGAGCGTATCTGACTCAGTAGTCAAAACTCCCCAATGTTCCTCCTGTGTATAATTTTCGTAAGGTAGTTGCAATCTATCCAACACTTCTGCCAGGTCTTTGCCTTGTGCTACCTGATAAGCTGGCAGATATTTTTCTGCCATTTTTGGTTTAGGTCTGTTGTTTAATGGGCTATGCAGTTCTATTTTTTGTGCAAAACATTTATCTGCAATTTCTCTGAATATCGGACCGGCAACTTCACCACCGTATATTCCATTTTCTTTAGGATTGGTCACAACGACTACGCAGGTATAAACCGGATCATCTGCCGGGAAGTAGCCTGCAAAAGAGGCTCTGTATTTCATACCTTCTTTCTTTTTAAACTTTCTATAGTCTATTTGTGCTGTTCCTGTTTTACCTGCAAATCGGTATTTGTTTGTTTTTAGTTTATGAGCTGTTCCGTTTTCGACAACAGACTCTAACAATAATTTTACTTTATCAATGGTCTTTTGGGAAGCAATGCTTTTATCGACTACAGTTGGTTTTATTGTTTTCACTGTTGCTCCAAAGTGTTGCACTTCAGAAACTAAGTAAGGCTTCATCATTCTACCATCATTTGCAATAGTATTAAAAAAGGTCAGCAACTGAATCGGTGTTAATAACACTTCATAACCGATGGACATCCATGGTAAAGTAATACCAGACCATTTGTCGTCTTTGCTATAAGCTTCCTTGATGTAAGGATTAGCTTCTCCTTGAATTTCAATATTTACGGGCAAATCTAATTTGAACTGCCTCAGTCTTTTTATGAACTGCCGCGCTTGCCCTTTGTCGTCGTTACCATAATACTGAGTGACTAATTTAGCAATACCTACGTTTGATGAAATTTCAAGCGCACGCATCACTGTAGTTGTATCTAGGGAAAAACTTTCACGACTGGCATCTACCATTTCTTCTTCATAAAAAGTATGCTTCCCTTTTTCTATGTCAATAGAATCGTAGAGGTTCACATAACCATCTTCGAGCAAAGCCATCAAGGAAGCAACTTTAAAAGTAGAACCAGGTTCGTAGGCTTCTCCGACTGCATAATTGTACTTTTCGAAGTAGCCTTTTTCGGTTTTACCTAAATTAGTAATCGCTTTTATAGCGCCCGTTTTTACTTCCATGATAATCGCCGTTCCACTTTCCGCCTTGTGGTGATTTAGTCCACGAAGCAATGCTTCATTGGTGATGTCTAATAGATTAATATCTAAAGTCGTGACAATGTCATCTCCTTTTTTAGGTTCTATTTCCGTAAGGTCTGACATGGGCAACCAAACATTGCCAGGTGCTCTGAACATCACCCTAGTTCCTTGTTTTCCAACCAATTGATCGTTGAAGAAACCTTCGAGACCAACAGGGTTGTAACCTTCTCGGGTATAACCGATGGTACGGTAAGCCAAACCTTTGAAAGGACGTTCTCGTTTTGGTTTAGGAAATATTTGAAGTCCTCCACCATACTTTCCTTTATTGAATAAAGGGAACTTTCTAATTTTCTCCGTTTCGGTATAAGAAGACGAAGAGCTAATCAACATGTATCGTTGACCTTTGTCTTTTTCTTCCAACAAGCGTTGACGCCATCCGCCAACGGTCCAGGTTTTGTCTACAAAAGTAGAGAGGCAATAAGCTAGAGAATCAAGATTTTCATAGAAATCATTCTCAGCCATGCCGGTTGAGTTAGGATCGAATCGTATTTCAAAGAACGGTAGCGAAGTGGCGAGTAAACTCCCATCTTCTGTTAATATATTTCCTCTTTCTGCATTCACTGGTTTTAGTGAAACATAAAGATCTTTTCCTTTTTCTCTCCACTTATCTCCTTCAGTCACTGAAATTTTCACGGCCTTTACAAAGACCACTAACGCAATCAAGACGATAAAAAAGAGTACCAGATAAACTCTTCTCAATACTTCGTTTCTAATGTCTACTGCCACAGGAGGTCGTGAATGATTTTATTAATTGAATGACTTAGTCTCTCTTCACTATAATTTTATTCGGCTTGCCTTTCATTGGCTTTAAGCCCATCGGTTTTACTGCTTTAACAATTTCCGATTGTTTGGTACTGAACATCAAACTGGATTTCAAAGACATATACTCCCATCTCAATTCTTTTACTTCTCTTTGCAATCCCTGAATGGCTCTTACTTTCTTTTCTGACGAATGCGCATTTGCGATATAAGCAATCAGCAAAAAAGCAAGGAACAGTACGAAAGGCAAATTTTTTAATACCCAATCAGAACTCATTTGCCCTATTGAAAGGTAATCTGCCAGCTTTTTTTTCTTTTTGGCCATACGGCTATAGCATTTTGCCTGCGCTGCCCCTAACCCCTAAAGGGGAAATCTGCCCGCGGGCGCATCGGTGAAATAAGATACCGATCAGTTTTTAAATTTTAATTCCACTATTGCTTCTCTCCTATTCTCATCTTCGCGCTTCGCGCTCTTGGGTTCCTTTTTATTTCTTCGTCTGTTGGAATCATTGCTTTTTTAGTGATCAATTTAAATGGCCGATTAATATTGCCATAAAAATCCTTTTCCACTGTTCCTTCAAAATTCCCGGATTTCAGAAACTGCTTGGTCATTCGATCTTCTAAAGAATGATAGCTGATGATAACCAATCGTCCTCCGGGTTTTAGTACTTCGAGACTTCCGGCTAGGAAATCTTTTAGTGCGCCCATCTCATCGTTCACTTCGATTCGCAATGCCTGAAAAACCTGAGAGAGGTATCGGATTCTGTTCCCCCGAATTACACTATCGATGACCATCATGAAATCACCGGTAGTTGTTATGGGCTTGTTTCCTCGCTCTCTAACAATAGCTTGTGCTAATGTTTTTGCATTACGAACTTCTCCGTATTGGCTAAAAATTGATTGTAGTGTGTTGGCTTCGTAAGTATTTAAAATTTCGGAAGCGGTAATGGCCTGTTGTTGATCCATCCGCATATCCAGTTCTGCCTCAAAACGGTAAGAAAATCCTCGACTTGCATCATCGAATTGGTGAGAAGAAACCCCCAAGTCTGCTAGAATACCATCGACTTTCTCGATTCCGTGCAGCCTCAGTATTCGTTGTAGGTACCTAAAATTATAATGCAAAAAGGTAAAACGCTCATCCTCAGTAATATTCGGCAATACATCTGCGTCTTGATCAAAGCCGTATAAATGCCCGTCGGCACTTAGTTTTTCTATTATCTTTTTGGAATGTCCACCACCACCAAAAGTTGCATCTATATATATGCCGTCATCTCGGGTGATTAATCCCTCTAAGCTCTCTTTGAGTAGCACGGGATCGTGGTATTCCATTTTTTATGCTTTTTTATGTTTCGGGATTACCAAAGTTGTTTTCTGGGTAATCTAAGTTGTCTGCTATTTCATCCGCGATGTCAGAAATTCCATCGATCTCATCAGGGTCAGTTGCCATTTCAGCTCGGTACAATGCCTTATCCCAAATTTCGATGTAATTGTTTACGGCAAACAGCACAATCTCCTTCTCTATTCCACCATGTTCCATCTGTGCTTTACTCAATAAAATTCGATCAGAAGAATCGGGTTTTGCTTCAGAAGCTCCTCTATGTATAAATCGGATAAACTGACGGTTCTTCTTTTTGTAAGGGTTAAGTCGGTTCACTTTAGTAACCATTTTATCCCAAACTGGTCTTGGATATAGATTCAAACACTTTTCAAAACCTCTGTTTATTACGAATTCCATCCCTTCGTCATATTTAGAAAGCAGGTTTGTAGGGATCCGGAAACGGCCCTTCGCATCTAATTTACACTCAAATTCGCCTATGTTCTCGAACATTATGTATGTTTGCTTTCTAAATTATGCTCAAAACTACATAATTTTCCCACAAAACTCCACATTTTCCCACCAGATAAGCAAAAAAAGTTTTCCACATTTTGAACTTTATGGAAAATTTGGGCGGGTTACCGCAGTTTTCGAGCACTTTTGCTCTTCTTTTTCTATGGAAATAGGTGGTATATTCCCACCTGATGAGCAAATTTAGGATTTATTGGCATAATGCATGTGATTTTCGAGAGATTTAACAAAACCGCCACAGATTCCCACCAATTAATCTTTCGCATAAGAAGTAGTGAAACTTTCCCACTTCATCTGCAAAACGCCAAAAATAGCTTCGTTTACAATACTCGTATTCATTTTAGAAACCCCTTCTACTCTATCGATGAAAGTAATGGGCACTTCTTTTATTTTAAATCCTAAAGAACGAGAAGCGAATTTCATTTCAATTTGAAAAGCATAGCCGACGAATCTGATCTTATCCAAATCCAAGGTTTCCAGCACTTTTCGTTTATAGCAAACAAAACCAGCAGTTGGATCTTTCACAGGCATCCAAGTAATCGCACGTACATATATAGACGCGCCGTAGGATAAAAAGATTCGATCGAAAGGCCAGTTTTCTACCTTTCCTCCTTTGGTATATCGAGATCCAACAGATACATCTGCCCCTTCTTCTGCACAAGCGCGTTGTAAACGGAGCAAGTCTTTGGGATTATGGGAAAAATCAGCGTCCATCTCGATCAAGTAATCGTAGCCATTTTTCAAGCCCCATTTGAAGCCGTGAATATAGGCCGTGCCTAAACCTAACTTGCCGGTTCGTTCTTCTATGTGCAACATTCCGGGGTAAGTCGCCTGAAGGTCCTTTACGATTTGGCCAGTTCCATCGGGAGAGCCATCGTCTACCACAAGGATGTGGAAGTCCATATCGAGTTCAGAAACCGCCTTTATCATTTTGGCGATATTCTCTTTCTCATTGTAAGTAGGAATGATAACTAAGTTCTTGGACACGTGTTTTTGTTTTCTGAATAGATTTGCACTGTTGCTGTTGATCAAATCTAATAAGCAGCAAAGATAATTTTATGCTTTTAATAAACAAGCCATATGGACTAGTTGTTTATGCTACTTTAATAAAGGATATTTGTTTCAAACCTAAAGAAAAACATGAAGGATTTTACAGCGCTTAAAGCTGGTATTAATATAGATAAAGTCAAATTCGTACAATTGATCAATCAGCAGGTGGACAAAGCCATTACTGATTTACCTCCTCAACAGGTGGACATGGGAGAGATATTCCTGACAAAAAAGGGAGATTTGAAATTTGATATCATTGGCCAGGATATTTTGCTATCGATCCCCTTGGGTATTCAATTTAAGGGGAAAAGCTTATTGAGCTTGGTAGAAGCACAGGGAGGAATTGAATTGTCTTTCCGCACAAAAGTTGACTTTCAGCCGTATTGGCAATTGGTTACAGATACTAAGCTAGAGCGGTATTCCTGGTTGGACAAGCCAGATGTACAAGTCAGTATTTTGAATTTCTCTGTAGAAAATATGGCTGACCAATTCCTTGGAAAAAATAAAGCGAAAATTGAAGGAGAAGTAGATAAATCGATTGCTGATTTTTGGGATAAAGCGGAAGTAGCAACAATTGCTGAAGTTTTCTTTCAAAAATCACATCAACTGCGACCAGATGTTCCACTATATCTTCAATTGTCTCCTGAACGAATCCAATTGTCTCCGACGGAAACGAAAGACCACTTGTTAGCTACTCAACTTGACTGTCTTCTAAACATTGATTTGAATAGTACACCGCAAGTTTTAGAAAAAGCTGCCCTCCCTACTCCATCCTTTGATCTGAAGGAAGTCAATACTCAAAGCGACATCAATGTAAGTGTTCTGTTGAACTATAAAGATATTGAGCAAATGATAGGCAATCAACTAAAGGGACAATCTTTTTCATACAAAGACAAGGTGGTGACTTTCACTGATTTAAAATTACAAAAAAACAATACCGCGCTGCATCTCCACATCGGTTTATCTGACTATATAGATGGTCATATAGAGATGACATGCCTTCCGATTTATGAAAAACAGACGAACCGAATAACAATGCAAATACAGGACTTTAAAATGAAGGCCACTTCCTTTTGGAAAAAAAGTATTGTGAATTTATTTTCTGGCCGAATTAAGAAGGAAATGGAGGAACGCTTACAGTACAACCTGGATGACATTGTTGACTTGGAAGAGGTTAAGAAGTTAAAGAATCTTAGTCCTCAAGAAGGGGTTCGATCGAGTGTTGATATTCGAAAAGTGAGCTTAGGTAGCTTTATTGTTGGGGAGAAAGGAATTGATTGTCTGCTGAAGGCTGAGGTAGCCTTGGAACTTTATTTTGAACCTTAGGTAAAAGCACAAAGGCCACGAAAAACAGAAAGTTTTCACCCTCTCCGATTTCCCGTGGCCTTAGATAACTGAGTTTCTTTTTTGCTTATTCTTTCACCAAGTTATTAATCACCTCACAAACATCCTCCGCATTCGGCTTCGTAAAATAATCTCCATCCGAACCATAAGGAGGTCGATGTGCTTTGGCAGAAATAGTGGTCGGCGAAGCATCCAAATGAAAGAATCCTTTTTGCTTTTCCATTACCTCTTGCATCATATAGGCTGTAGCTCCTCCGGGTACGTCTTCGTCCATAAAAACAATACGGTTGGTCTTCTTCAGTGACTCCACAATTCTATGGTTCACATCGAAAGGCAACAAAGTCTGCACGTCTATTAATTCCACAGAGACACCTTTCTTTTTTAACAGTTTAATTCCAGCTTCTGCAACCCGAACACAAGAGCCATAAGTGACCAGCGTTACATCTGTTCCTGACTGTAAGACTTCCGGCTCACCAAGAGGTACGGTAAACTCAGAAAGGTTATCCGGCATTTTCTCTTTTAGGCGATAACCGTTCAAACATTCAATAACAATTGCAGGATCATTTGCCTGAAGCAAGGTATTATACATACCCGCTGCTTGCGTCATATTTCTTGGTACACAAACGTGCATTCCTCTTAGCGAGTTAACAATCATTCCCATAGGAGAACCAGCATGCCAAATACCCTCCAATCGATGCCCTCTTGTACGAATAATAGCTGGTGCTAGCTGAATGCCATCTGTTCGGTAATGTAGTGTTGCCAAATCATCTGTCAACGGTTCCAATCCATAGATTAAGTAATCCAAATATTGAATTTCCGCTATAGGGCGTAAACCTCTCAAGGCCATTCCTATTGCCTGTCCCATTATTGTCCACTCGCGAATTCCAGTATCGAAGACCCTTTCTTTACCATATTTATCTTGGATTCCTGCAAAACCTTGGTTTACATCTCCGATGTGACCTACGTCTTCACCAAATGCAAAAACATTGTTATATTTTTCAAAAATCTGATCAAAAAAGGCATTTAATATTTCATAGCCATTTTTAAACACAGAAACTTCAGAGTAAATAGCAGGTACTTCCGGCACCTTCATCGCGCTTGTCGCTGTTTCATTATACAAATTACTGTGGTAGTCTACTTCTGCTTTTTCGTAGGTCGCTTTCAACCAATTCTCAACTGGACCTAAATCTACATCCGTCTCTTCTTCTAATCCAAATTTCAATCTGCGGGTATACTCTACTATTTCTCCAATAGTTGGATTCAGCATTTTAGCCAGTTTCTCACTTGCTTCTGTAAAAAGAGTTTGATGAGAAGGGTTTAGATTTCCTGTATGCGCATAAATATTTGACAATTCCTCAATCGTTTCTTTTACTGGTTTGAGATAAGCAGCC
>CAZDTI010000090.1:0-23081 GCA_964508085.1 uncultured Saprospiraceae bacterium
TTTTTAGCGGTTGCTCTTTTTGCAGTAGTTTTTTTAGCTACAGCTTTTTTAGCAGTTGCTTTTTTAGCGGTTGCTCTTTTTGCAGTAGTTTTTTTAGCTACAGCTTTTTTAGCAGTTGCCTTTTTAGCGGTTGCTCTTTTCGCAGTAGTTTTTTTAGCTACAGCTTTTTTAGCAGTTGCCTTTTTAGCGGTTGCTCTTTTTTTAGCAGTTGCTTTTTTAGCAGTGGTTGATTTTTTAGCAACTGCTCTCTTTGCAGTAGTTGCTTTTTTAGCGGTTGCTTTTTTCTTGGCAGTCGCCTTAGCTTTTGCTGCTTTAGTAGCAGTTGATTTTTTTACAGCCATTGTAAAATGTTTAGTTAGAAAAAAAATTATTCACACAAACCAAGTCAATTACTATTCCACAATAATATGAACAGAACTAGTATTATCTGGATTGCTAACGAATATGATTACGAATAAGATTTGATTTTGTTCACAAAAAATCGAAACAAAATTTCAAAACTTTTTCTTATGTTTCAAAATAGCGAAAAAATGATGAATGTTATTTCATTCGCTTTATTCAAAACGTATCTTTTTTTAGTGATTCTTATCAAAGTAATTCTCTTGTTAGCCGTTCTCTTTTGTTCAGCTTTTTCTCGTATAATGTAAGCGTTGGAAGCGTTGTTATAAATGGTTTTACCTCCAAAGTTATTGTGCAAGGTTTAAGAAAATTTCTGCAAAGTAATTTCTTTTTTTGTTGTCAAACAAGTCTTTGGATTTTTAGAGACGTTTTTTCTTCGTTATTTGGATGCATGAATGGTAGGAAGGAGAGGCTGATTTTGATTAAAAAGTAAATGTATAATTGTTGTTATAATTTAGGTTTTATTCGTGTTGCAAGAGCTGTTGTTTTAAGTCTAGATGAATTGTGATTGCTTTTTTAGTATTGATAATTCTATTGTGTGTTGTTCTAACTTTCAGATAGTCAGATTATTATGTTGTTTTTGTTTTTGCTTTTTCCGTTTGCAATATGTTATCGAAGCTCGTTTGTTTTTGAAGTAGTCAGTTACTATAATTAAGTAAACTGTTGTTTGATCGTTCAATTACTCACTTGGTCAGGTTGGAATGAAATGCTAAAGAAGTAGCTGCATTATTTTTTTCAAAAAAATATTTTGTAGAACTCAAAAAAAGTATGTTTTTTGATGAAAAATGAGAAAACAAAAAAAGTAAGGTTATAAAATGTTTTGTCAAATTAGGGTAGGAGAAATAGATTATCGCGATTCATATTTTGCATTAAAGTGAAAATAGTAAGGACTAAACGAATTAGCTTAATACGAAAAAAACGGCATTCAATGATTTAACATTGAATGCCGCTTTTTTTATTACTAAAAGTAAGTTTATCGTATCAGTGTAACATCACCCGATTTTTTCTCTACCGTTACTTTGTCTGGTCGTAATATTTCTATTTGATACATATACACATCCATTGGGGCAGGTTTGTCATTGAAAGTTCCGTTCCAACCTCCTACACCATTTTCATTGTTGTAAACTTCTCGTCCCCAGCGATTGAAAATTTTGAAACTGATGATTTCAATTCCTCCCTTGATTAACGGTGCAAACAAATCATTAACTTCATCTCCATCAGGTGTAAAAGCATTTGGCATTGTCCAAATAGCAGGAATGACTTTAATTATTTTATCATCATCTAAGACACATCCATTAACTGAAGTGAGGTTTAAAAATAAGTTCCCACCTTCAACCAATACAAGAGTATCTATAGGTCCAGTTCCAATTATTTCTCCTCTAAATACCCATTCATAAAGACTAGCTGGCGCTCCCCCTTGACTCATTTGAACAACTTCTCCTTCATTATAGGTACACTCGTTACCATTTTCTTCAATTGGTTCTGGACTTAGCGTTATTACTGCTGGAACTCCGGCGTCTACGTTAACAATAAATGATGAGCTAATAGGTGTATCAGGACAATCATTAGAATAAGTGACGGTTATATTAACTGGTGTTGTTGCGCCACCGAAAATACTAACTGTACTTGAATTGGATGGAACATCAAACTCCTGAATTTCTCCTCCAATATCCCATGTAAAGTTTCCTAAATTATTTGAAGTAGAAGTTAATTCCACTGTTTCCCCTTCACAAACAACAGAGTTAGGAGGAACCGTCAAAGTACTCAAACTTGATTCTTCAATAATAATGGTATCCATCACAATTGGACAGAAATCATTTTCCAGAGTTACTATATAAGTTACTGCAGTTGTGGTAGGAGTTATAGTAGGAGCAAAGAAGTTTGGGTCGGGCTGTAATGGATTTCCATTAGCTGTCCAGGTATAAATTGTATTTGGAAGTTCAGACTGTGCCAGGTTTAAATCAACAGGTTCTCCTATACAATAGGGAGGATCTGGAAAGTCTACCGTCGGGCTAGCAACAGAATTCAAAGTAACAGAACCCATAATTGGACACCCCTCAAACTCCGCTTCTGCAGAGATCGTTACGGCAGGCGCATTAATGGTTACTAAATCACTTTCACAAAGATCATCTCCAGTACAAGTATGTTCCGCACCGGTATTATTCTCCCAAGAGAACTCATCTGTCCAAGGACTAGTTGCACTAACCAAAACTTGATCTCCAGTACAAACGATAGTGTCTGTTGGCGTAATTGTAATGTCATCTATTCTGACTACAATCATCTCAAAAGTGTTGGTTTCAGAACAAGCTTTATTCGTAGTGATCCGGGTATAGGTAAAGGTCTCCTCAGCAGTGACATTAATATTGAAGTTGGTAGTATCTGAATTTTGTCCAATTACTGGAGTCCAGACATGCTCAATGTCCGGGAAGTTTTCATCCAGATAAGTTTCAGATAATATGTTTACGTTTTCACCCTCACAGTAAAATTCTTTTGCAGGTATCGCAAAAATTTCCATGTTTGGTAAAGAATCAACCCGAACTAAAATGGAATCTGTAACTACACACTGACCAATGGTTAGTGTTGCGAAATAAGTTGTAGTTTCTGTTGGTGTAGCCACTACATCTGGTCCCTCCAAGGTATCTAATGTACCGTTGTCTGGTGTCCAAACAATACCAACATCATTTGTACTGTTGGTAGTCGTAATAGTAATAGAGTCACCCAAGCATAACTCTGCATAGTCCCCATTGTCAATCTCGATCTCCGCAGGCAACACACTTATATTCACTTCAAAAGTATCTCTACAGAAGTTGTTTTGGCTGCTGCTAATGAGTTGATAAACTATATCTTCATCAGCAATAGCGACAGCTCCTGCTATGCTTGTATCTGTAATGATGAAATCGCTTGGACTCCATTCATAGTTGGTAGTTGTATTCTCAATAGAATCAGCCAATTGCAATAAAGAACCTTGACAAAGCAGGGTATCTGTTGTTGTTAAAATTGGAGGATCATAAGAGTCAACAGTAACGGTTATTTCATCCGTAACTACACAGCCAGAAATATTGAGAGAAGCGGTATAGGTTTCTGAAAAAGGAGGACTGGCTACCACTATTTCTTGATCGTCTACGTCTAGAAAATTATTTGGTGTCCAACTCAATCCCATGTTGTCTGTGTTGATAATGGCCTGTAATACCACGCTATCCCCACTACAAATATCTGTACTAGTTAAAGCAACAACATCTATCATTGGATCAACGAACTCCAAGTAAACAGAATCCACGTCGTTACAACCTGGAAGATTGCTAACTGTTCCAAATACAGATACCCATTGACTTTCAGTTGGACAAGCTATTGGGTTAGCAATATTTGGATCATCAAAGACACCAGGTAAGGTTGAAGTCCATTCATAACTGACCGCTCCAGTTACTTCCATCTGAATACAAGTACCACTACAAACATAGGCGGTGTCTTGACCAGCAAAAATATTCACAAGGGGTAAGTCTCTAAGGTCAATTAAAATTTCATTTAACTGAATATCACCACATCCAAAATTAGCTGTTAGTTGGATACTGATGGTTTCTGTACCTTCAACGATATTATCGTTTAATGGAATAATAGGAAAAGTAAGTTCCGTTTCTCCGGCAGGAATCAAAATGGAAGGAGGGATGTCTAAAATATAATCTACATCCCTAGTTGCAGTTCCAGATACAATTACATCATAAGAAAGGGTATCCTCATTTGGGTTATCTAAGCTGATAACGAGTTCGTCGCTTGTTCCCGAGCAGTTTTCCGTAAGGTAATCAATTCCAGATGCGAAATTTACAGAAAGGTCAGGTACGTCACCTTCGAGTTCCCCTATAAACACACCAGAGTCAAGAATTCCATCTGATCTATCAGCTATAGCAAATTTCAAATGATAGGTAGTACATGGCATAACAGGAATCGTAGCTGTCAAACTTTTTTTGACTCCCAGGAAGTCAGAAGTTAATCCATCATACTGTAAAGAAGCACCATCGGTGTTATTTCGGTAGTATTCTGTGTTCAACAAATTATTTACCGTGTTAATCTCAATTTCTGTATTTGTTCCGGGAATCGTAGCAATATTCTGTTGATTATTGAGGTAGGTTTCGCCGGTTATTCCAGGGCCAGAAACCAATAGCGCAAAAATATCATTAATAGAATTTACAAATTCCGGATATTCTTCAGAACCAAAAACATATTCGAAGGAAAGTTGATTAGTAGCTACAAAGACATCTAGTTCAACAACACAAGCATCTTGAGACTGTTGGAAAATACTACTACCGTAAAAGGACAAGGAGTCGAGATCCATGTCTCCGGGATTTCCAAAATCAAATTCATTAAAATCACCACCTGAATTATTCGGCCCAATTGCATTGGCTATTCTACCAGAAGAAAGAATGATTCCTCTTTCCAGCCCCAGATCCGAATTTTCTGCAGTAAAGGTTCCATATTGCCCACTTTCACAATTTACGCTTGTAATGTTAGCAAAGGATTGAGAAGTAGTCACGAAATCAGCCAATTCCTCATCAGTAGGGTCTGGTGTTACATCTATTACCTCAGGTAGTTCGCAGGGCATTATCGAGGTTTCCCAGGCACCACAAAATCCTTCTAGTGTTACCGATTCATTAGTTGTAAACTCAACTGTCAGGCAGCCACTGGAAGACTGAACCTCAAAACAGACACCACCGCCACCTCCAATTCCAGCACCTCCGACAATCTCTATGATTGGTGAGCCCGTATTTGGTCCATCATAAAATATGATGTTATCTCCAGCATAGAAACCATTTTCTAAATTATAATACTGTAGACCAAAAGTTATACATCCATCTACTGCAGTTAATAAATCCGGACAAATAGTAAAAGACTCTGAGCTATTATTTTCATAATCTCCATCAGGGCCTCCACAATCATAAAGCACTCCTTCAGAAGCAACTGAAGAGTCATCACAGACTGTAAACTCTGGATCTTGTTCTCCTATGCAAATTTGAAAGCTACCCCAATTTGGTGCCGCAGTAGTTGACCAGTCATTAATTCTAAGGAAATAAGTGGTGTTTGGATCAAGTCCAAATACATCAATGGAAATTTCATTAGAGCCGTCTTCCGCTTTTCCACATTTCAGCAGGGAAAGTTCATTAAAGAGACAGTCTCCTCGAAAAAGGGCTACTTGAGGATTACCCATCGGCGTACTGCCCATTAGATCTGCAAGACCAGTTACTGTAATGTTCAAATCTAATAAGGTGGCATCAGTTGTAAATTGAAAAAAGACATCTCTATCCGAGATAGTGATGTCGCCACCGTCACAACCTGTAGGAAAGTTGTTGTCTCCAATGTCAGATTCTGTTGCATCCAAATTGGTATACCAAACATCGTCTGGGCAAAGAGGGCTTACACCAAGGTCAATCAATGTTGCACAATCATCATTAGATGGCTGAGCAAAAATGCTGGTGACAGCGAAAAGTAATAGTACTGGTAAAAGGAATTTTTTCATACCGTTTAGGTTGATTAAAAGGTTTGAGTGCTGTAATAAGAATAATCGTACTTGTTATATAGACCGCTATTCAACTAAAACTGCTGTATATAACAGGTAGACCACATATTCGGAAAGGCCAAAAATACACAACTTTATCAGATTTGCCCGATCTGACAGGGGGCAATGGTGTAAAATATTTGCAAAACTGTACTATGTGTGGCTTTCAATAGAAGGGAATGACTAAATTCTAGGGTCAGAATAGACGTAAGAGCAGTGTTTTAAGATAGATTTGTCGGGAATAGACATTTAAAGTAGCTCACTATTGTAGCGATAATTAATTCTGTCGGATAAACGGCAGGGGAGGATATAGTTTCTGATTTTTATTTTGAGAAAGTAGTTTAGATTTCAAGAGCGACTTTAATTCCTTTTTTGGCTGGTTGAATTATTAATCTGCAACACGCGATTGGTTTAAAAGCTACACTTTGAAATTGGAATTGTACCTTGAAATGGATAATGGCCACTACTCAAAGCCAGACTCCTCGCAACCAGCTAAGGTTTCTTTTACATCTGTAATCCGAGTATACCCCGCATCATTGCCCCAAGCATGGCTGATGTAATTAATAACATTGGTCATCTGAACCTCATTTAAACTAGAAATAGGTAACATTGGAATTTCATAAGTCTTTCCATTTACAATAATAGTATCCTGTAACCCATGGCGGATGATACAGGCGAGTTCATCATGGTGAGCCACTAAATAATCAGATTTTGCAAGTGGAGGGTAAAGTCCTTTCAACCCTTGTCCTTCTTCCATATGACAG
The DNA here is from genome assembly GCA_964508085.1 of uncultured Saprospiraceae bacterium. Classification (GTDB taxonomy): domain Bacteria; phylum Bacteroidota; class Bacteroidia; order Chitinophagales; family Saprospiraceae; genus CALGLS01. The sequence continues at coordinate 6,709 of CAZDTI010000090.1, forward strand.
GAGGCACAATAAGCATCATAGATACGTTCACCCTGCGGGAAATTATTGTTATTGCCACAACAAATAAAGAGCAACAGCAACCAAGTGGAAAATAGGAATTTAACTTTCATTCAACAGTGTTTCGACGTCATTCATAAGACGATCCACCGCTTCCGGATCAGTACCATTACAAAAAGAGCGAACTCGTCGGTCTTTATCCACTAAAATAATTGTTGGACTGTGGTCAAAACCATCAGGAGCATCTGCATCTTCTTTGGCAACTATAAAATACTCATCCGCCATATCATAAAGTTTATCTTTTTCTCCTGTCACAAAATGCCACTTATTGGCTTTTACGCCAAGTTTATCGGCATACCATTTCAAACGTTCAATTGTATCTCGTTTTGGATCTATAGTGTGCGCAAGAAGTTCTACTCGATCATCGTTTTCAAATTCATCATGGATTCGCAACATTTGCTGCGCTACTTTTGGACAAATGGTTTGACAAGAAATAAAGAAGAAATCCACTAAGTAAACCTTGTCTTTGAAAGTCTCATTCGTAATAATTTGACCATCTTGATCGGTAAATTGGAAATCAGAAATTTCATGATACTTTGTAACACCATCTACTTCTTCCTTTTCCCCTAGAATTGGCAGCTTTTCGGGAGCAGTCTGGATACAAGAGCTAATAAAAAGTAAAAGAGCGAAATGTAAAAGTATTGTTGTATTTTTCATCATAAGTGATTTTGTTAAATCGAATCCGCGCTGTTTAATATATGGTATCGCTAAATTTAGCCCAAAGATATAGAATACAACTTTTTAGCCTTAGCTTTGTTCTATATATTTAGCCATTTAACTGCTTTTTTTACAAACTAATGATGTAATTAAAATGATCAGACAAAGAGTCATCGTTTGGTTCCGACAAGATTTAAGATTGCATGATAATGAAGCGCTCACCCATGCCATTCAAAGTGGTATTGAGGTTTATCCTGTCTTCATTTTTGACGAAAGATTGTTTAAAGGGAAAACAAGATTCGGTTTTCGTAAAACAGGTGTTCATCGTGCTCGATTTACCATCGAAGCTATTCAAGATTTGAAGAAATCCTTGCACAAGTTAGGATCTAATTTAATCATCCGTGTTGGTAAGCCAGAAGAAGTTCTGTTTGAAATTGCACGTGACATCAAATCCAGTTGGGTCTTCTGCAATCGAGAACGAACACGAGAAGAAGTAACGGTACAAGACACCTTAGAGCGAAACCTTTGGTCTATTGGGCAAGAGATCATTTATTCCAGAGGCAAAATGTTGTATTACACTCAAGACTTGCCTTTTCCTGTAACTCATACACCAGACTCTTTTACCACCTTCCGAAAAGAAGTAGAGAAATTAGTTCCAGTCAGAGTACCTCTGGAGAATCCTGATACTTTCAGACCTATTACTGCAGATGTATATTCTGAGGATATACCAAGCCTGGCGTCATTGGGCTATAATAAAGAGGAAATAACCCTTGCAGCAGAAAAAGAAACCATATTTATTGGTGGCGAAACCGCAGCGCTCTCTCGACTCCATTATTACCTCTGGGACAGCGATCTCATCGCTGATTATAAAAAGACCAGAAATGGGCTATTGGGAAATGATTACTCTTCGAAGTTCAGCCCTTGGTTAGCTTTAGGCTGTCTGTCTCCTAAGAAAATCTATCACGAACTTAAACGATATGAAGAAGAAAGAACAAAAAATGATTCCACCTATTGGATGTTTTTTGAATTGCTATGGAGGGATTTCTTTCGACTCACTGGAAAGAAACATGGAAATAAAATTTTCCTAAAAGGAGGTATCAGGAACAAAGTGAAGGAAGAGGCTTCTGACGACTTACAATTGGCAAAATGTTGGATAGAAGGTCGAACGGGCGTCCCATTTATAGATGCAAACATGCGAGAATTGTCCATGACAGGTTTTATGTCTAATAGAGGGCGTCAAAATGTTGCCAGTTTTTTTATCAATGACCTAAAACTAAATTGGCAAATTGGTGCTTCTTATTTCGAATCCATGCTTTTGGATTATGATCCCACTAGTAACTGGGGCAATTGGTGTTATCTTGCGGGTGTTGGCAATGATCCTCGAGATGATCGTTACTTTAATATACTCAAACAGGCCCAACGTTACGACCCAAAAGGGGAATATGTAAAACACTGGCTCCCTGAATTGAGTATGCTACCTTATACAAAAGTTCATCGGCCAGAGTCCCTCTCAGAAGAAGAATCTTCCGGCGCTCATTTTCAATTGGGTAACCATTATCCTAAAGCAATGGTAAGCATGAACCGTTGGGAGCGATAGGGAGTCAGCCTTTAAATCAAAATCTTAGTGTCGTAAATTTCTCGGCTCTCTACCTGAAAGAAGAAGCGTTTAGATAAGGGAGACTTTGGAGGAGTCGAACCCATATTTACCCCGAGCCGCAACGCAGGGCGGTGGTGGACAGGGAAAAAAACAAAAAATAACATGTATCTTTCCCTCTCAACTTCGTTATACCCTTATCCAAAGTTCACAGACAACTAAAACACCTTCTACATGCGCTGGATAATTTTCCTTTGTCTTACTTCCTTTCTCTTCAAATCCTCTTACGCTCAACATGCCTTTCCAGTAAAAATCAATAAAAAATGGGGGCTGATAAATGAAGGCGGCGAACTTATTCAACAACCGATTTACGATGCCGTTTCTGAGTTTAAAAAATACGGTTATGCCGTTATGCAACGAGACGGAAAAGTTGGTTTACTCAATCGAACGGGGGGAGAAATTGTCCCAGCCCATTATGAGGATACCAAAGTATTGGACTCTACTTTAATAGCTGTAATGGATCAGTCAGAATGGATGGTAATTGATATACACGGAAACACTGTGTTGGAAAAAGGATATGAATCTGTTCATATTTGGGAAGGACGTTTTCTAGGTTTCATGAAGGGAAGGAAATGGGGACTGGCAGACACCAATGGTCGGAAGATATGTTCTCCTAAATATGATGAAATTACATTGTTAGAAGGGGACTATTTTAAGACCAGAAACGGTGACTCCTATGGTTTAATTAATTTGCAAGGAAATGTGATACTAGAACCCTTGTGTGATGAAGTAGCCATCCATAGCAATGATTTATTTTTCTTCAAAATAGGACGAAACTGGGGCGCGGTAAATGAGTCTGGAAGAGAGGTCATCCCTGCTAATTATGATCGCTACAAAGACGTATCTACTTCCTTTATTAGCTTGTATCGAAAGCAGGCTCCGGTCTTGTATTCAGTAGCTGCCGAAAAAATTATTACAGAACCTGGATATGAAGCGTTTTACCCATTTTCGAATCGTTATGCTTTATGCAAAAAAGAGAGACGATTAGGTTTGGTGGACTGGGAAGGGGGTGTTGTGTTACCTGTTGATTATGAGGAGATTAGCGCATTTAATTCGACTGCTTTTCGAGTAAAGAAAGACTTGTTGTGGGGAATTGCAGACCTTGCAAACAACTTGTTACTGCCTTTAGAGTATGACTACATTGCTCCACCTGATAAAAATGTTTTTATTATAAAAAAGGGAAAGAGATTTGGATTGTTGAATGAACGATTTGAAGAAATTGCACCTGCAGAATTCGAACGAATTAATGTAGAAGAATTACAAGCAAAAGCCTATAGTGGAAAAGGAATGACGCTCTATACTTTTGATAAAAATGGGAGCGTTGAAGAAACTGTAGAATTCAAAGATGCCTTTATGATTACTATCGGAGGAGATAAGAAAAGAGCACGTCGAAGACCAACGTTTTTACCAGGCACTAACAATGATTTTGTATTAGATAATTTCGAATGGTTTTTCTCTTCGAGGGACAATCGTTGGGGGCTACGTAGGATTGATGACGGCACTGAACAGATACCACCTAAGTTTGATTGGATCGGAATTGAAAGAGCTCTTGGATTTACTATTGTCGGTATTGAAAAGTTTACTTATTTCGACTTCGAGCGCACTTCTTATCGTTTCGAAATGGTCTATGGCATCGTTAACAACGAAGTAGGGTTGTTGGTGACTGAGGTAAGTCTATGGGATATTCGTCTTTCAGATTTTTACGAGCAAAATTCCAGAGTTGCTCGTTGTGTTTTTGAAGATGGTAGGCATGGTTTAATAAGTAGAAACCCTGTAGGGAAAATAATTCAAAGAGGCTACGCTTTTATTGGTGAATTTTATGATGGTGTGGCTCGTGCAAGTAAGAAAGGTCGTATTTCAGGGACCACAAAAAGAAAAGAAATGTCAAGAGGTCTCGGTAACCTAAATGAATTCCTTAGAGATATACTTACGGTAAATACCATGATGGATTATACCCTCTACGATCAGGAATTTCGAGAAGAAGCTCAATTGATTTGCCGGGATTGCAACTGGGGATATGTTGATACCACTGGCAATATTGCAGTAGAACCACAATACACCCATGCAGAGGATTTCGTTAGTGAAGTTGGCATTGTAGCACTAGAAAATAAATGGGGACTTATCGATAAGAAAGGTGAAAAACTAATTGCTTGCGAATTCGATGGTGTAGGTTATTTAGAGAAAACAGAAAATCAAATCATTCGAGTGCACAACAATAAGCCTCGTTATGGATTGATAGATACATTAGGACAATTGACTGTCAATCTAGATTATGACAAGCTGGGCGAATTCCAAGAAGGCAGAATCGCAGTCCAACGTAATAATCGCTGGGGCTTTGTAAACAAAGAAGGAAGAGAAATCGTACCCTGTCAGTTTCGGAAAGTTATGGATTTCAACGAAGGTTTGGCGGCCGTAAAAACCACTAGAAAATGGGGCTTTATTGACCAAAATGGAGACACCGCTATCGAATTCAAATTCCGTCGACTTGGTAATTTTAAAAACGGTTTGGCTTGGGCCTACACCTACAAAGGGGTAGGTTATATCGATAAGAACGGTGATTTTTCCATCCCTCCAAAATTCAATAAAGCCTACGACTTTGAAGGAGACATTGCCAGAGTAATGGTCGAAGGTAAATATGGGCTCATCAATGAAAATGGAGATTTTATTCTTAAACCTAAATATTCTAAAATTGGCGAATTCAATGACGATGGTGTTGCCATAGTCCGTTATGGAAGGGACAAAATCAAGTATGGGATTGTTAACAGGTCTGGTAAATTATTAACTGATCAAAGTTTCCGGTCCATTGCTGAATTTAAAGAAGGGAGAGCTGCTGTAAAATATAAGGACGGCTACGGTTTTATTGATAAAAGTGGTAAGCTAGTCGTGAAGAGCCAATACTCAAGAGTTTCTGATTTTTCGAATGGCCTGGCTGCAGTTCAAAAAGATGGTGCTTGTGGTTATATTGACAAACAAGGTGTTCTTGTGGTACCAATGGACTTTTCTAAATGTCTTGATTTTGATGAAGGCACGGCAGTGGTTTACCGTGGATATCGTCAAGGAGGAATCATAGATACCTTGGGACAAATTATTATAGAACCCAGTATCAATCGACTACTTGATTTTAGTGATGGCCGTGGATTGGTTAGAGATAATCAATCGCGTTTCTACTATATTACTGCTGGAGCAGACATGTCAGAGGGATATTATAAACACGCTGGGAAGTTCAGTCACGGTGTTGCTGCTGTCAAAAGTGGTAATCGTTGGGGTATTATCAATCAACGAGGGATTGAAATCGTAGCACCGAAGTATGACAAGATTGATAATTTCAAAGACGGTTACGCCAAAGTTCGAATCAAGCGTTTTAACGGTCTTTCGAATTTGGATGGGATTCTGATAATACAACCAGAGTATGAATACATTTCTTACGTCGGAGAAGGCCTATTTCGAGTAGAGCAAGGGGATAAGGTTGGTTATTTTAATAGGAGTGGAGATTGGGTTTGGGGCTTGAGGGAGTAGTGTTTAACAATTGTTTACAAAAAAAGAAAAGGCTCATAGAAATTCAAAATCATTTTGTGGTTGCTAAATTACAAGATGATTTTGAATATTTTAAACCTAAAAAAATGTGTTTTAAAATTAGAAGCTTAGTGCCCTAAGATGCCCTCTCCTAAACATTAATTCCTACCTTTGCCTCCCTAAAAACCACAAGATCTTTGGTGTCCACAATTCATTAAGGGGCCAATGACACAAATCCGTACAAGCATGACCTTCAATCTCACCAAACCACTCTGCTTCTTCGATGTAGAGTCTACTGGCCTCAACGTTATAAGTGACCGGATACTCCAAATTGGCATCATTAAATACAATCCTAATGGTAAAGAACAGGAAGAGCTCGAAATGCTCATCAACCCGGGGATTCCAATTTCAGAAGAAGCAATGGGGGTACATGGAATTACCCCAAAGATGTTGGCAAATAAGCCCACCTTTGTACAAGTAGCCCAGCAACTCTACGACTTTATCGGAGATGCGGACTTAGCAGGCTATAATTCCAATCGTTTTGACATTCCTATTTTAATGGAAGAATTTGCCAGAGTTGGAATGGAGCTCTCTATGAAGAAAAGAAGAACCATCGATGTTCAGCGTATTTTTTATAAAATGGAACCACGTACCCTCAAGGCTGCTTTGAAGTACTATTGTAACGAAGAAATAGAAAATGCTCACGATGCCATGGCGGATGTGAGAGCTACTGTTTCTGTCTTTAAAGGACAATTGGAACGTTATAAAGGCGTTACTTATAAAACCGATGATGGAGAGGAAATTGTTGATCCGCTCAAAAACGACATGCAAGCCATTCATGACTTTACCAATGACTTGAGAACCATTGATGCAACTCAGCGATTGAAATATGGTAAAGAAGGAGAAATCGTTTTTAATTTTGGGAAGTACAATGGTCAATCTGTTTCCAAAGTTATTGCTAAAGATAAAGCTTATTACCATTGGATAATCAACAAAGAATTTTCTTCACAGGTCAAACAAATTGTCAAGCAAATAATGTCTGAAAATGAAAAAGGCTCGAAATCTAAATAGTTTTCTGACCAAGAGTTCACCGCTATGGTCCGTGTTGTTCTTGGTTTTATTTTCGACTTCTTGTAAAGACGACATAGAGGGCTGTAAAGACATAAGTGCAAGTAACTGGAATTCTGCGGCGGATTCATCTTGTGAAGATTGCTGTACTTATCCCGAATTAAAGCTCAGTTTTACACATGTTTATGGGGATACCACCTTCCGATATGGGGAACTATATGAAGATGATTATCTTAATATTTATTCAATTTCATCTATTCGATATTATATGTCGAATTTTTCATTTTCTACAGCCTCTGATTCCTATATAGTAACCGATAGCTTAGAAACCACTCTTGTAGTTGATGGGGCATCTGAAACCGCAACTATACATGACGATGCCGTCTTTGCCACTGTTGGGACCTCCATTACGAGTATCGGTGATTTTCCAAGTACAAATCTATATTTAGACAGTCTTTCTTTCTCCTTAGGACTTGCTCAACCGTTAAATACTGTTGACCCAGGATCAGTTCCTGGTTCACATCCCTTGGCTCCTAAAGCAGATAGCATGTATTGGGATGAATCTAGAGGATATATCTTCCAACGATTGGAAATTATTATTCCAGACACAACAAAGGTAGATACCATTTTACTGGAAATAGGAGGAGATGATCTTTTGACAAAAGTCAACATACCTTATGGAAAAACCACCTTAACTGGATTTGATCAGATTATCCCGATAAATGTAGACTATAAATGTTGGTTTACAGGCATAAATTTTGCGAAGAATACTAAGTCGGAATTAAAGGAGAAAATTGTCAACAATATGTCAAAAAGCTTCTCTATTTCAGAATAAGCCTCAAATTGAACTTAATTTACCGATTTTTAGTCAACAACATTGATCATCTTATCGTTCTAAATGCAAATCAAATAAATTCTTAGTGCTCATGAAAAAATTACCCTTATTCCTTGCGATCTGTACTATTGTTTATATTAGCTCTTGCGGTAGTGATGACACTAGCGTAGATCAAGTGACAACTAATCTGGATATGCAAATCACTGCTTCATTTGAAGGAGAGACTTTGCAAATGCAGAAAGAATACACACTTTGCGATGGTAAAGCTATCCGATTTACGGAAGTTAACCTATATGTTTCTGACATGGTTTTACTTAATGATAGCGATCCACAAACACCAGTCACAGAATTGAAGGAAATTGATTTTCTTGAATTTTCATTGACAGATTCTGTCGAAGCTGCAGCAGGAAAAACCATTAGTCTTCAACAAGTACCTGTCGGAACTTACTCTGGACTTCGTTTGGGGCTGGGAGTTATAGCTGATTTGAACCGTACAGTTCCTCAAGATTATGGTTCTACTAGCCCTTTAAGTAAGACAAGCCACTACTGGTCTATGACTGATAGTTATATTTTTGCAAAAATCACGGGTTATGCCGATTTGAATGGAGATGGTGTGATTACACAAGGAGGTGCAGACACTGAAGCTTTTACTTATCATATTGGCTCTGACCCTACATATGGTTCTGCCTCTATTCTCAAGCAAATTAATCTGGAAGAATCTATGAATGGCCTTATAAAACTGAATCTAGATCTTAGTTCTGTATTTGAAACCAACAATTCGGCTTATGATGGAGCTGTTGTTGACAATTGTCTAGATATAGCGACCTTCAAGGCCGCTCATACCGATGACTTAGAATTGGGAACCGGCATGATGAATAATTTGGCGAATTCAATTACACTAGAATTTTAAGGCTAGTATTTGTATTTTGTCAAAGAAATGGCTGATTGCTCAATTGCGGTCAGCCATTTTTTCTTCCTTGTCAGTGGCTTTCGTATATGGTTTTACTTGAAAAATGCATCAGATTGTAATGATTAAGTCTCCTTACTTTTTTATACTCCTACTTTCCCTACTCCTTGCTTGCAACGACGATACCAAGCGAGGCGACCTTCAACATATATCTTTTAAGCCAACAGCTTTTCAAATTATAGTTCCAAGAGGCTTTCCAAAACTTGAGGTTCCAAGCGATAATCCAACTACTATAGAAGGGATCGAATTGGGAAGAACCTTATTTTATGACCCCATTCTTTCTGTAGACAGCAGTATCGCCTGTAGTTTTTGTCATTTACCCCAGTTCAGCTTTACGGATAGGCATGCTAAAAGTAGAGGGGTAAAAGGAACGGTGGTTAAACGAAGTAGTCCTTCCTTAATAAATGTTGGTTTGATCAGGAATGGTTTATTTTGGGATGGTCGAGTGCATAGTTTAGAAGAGCAAGCTTTGTTGCCAATTGAAGATCCTTTGGAGATGCAGGCAAGTTGGCCAATGATTGAAGAGCGCTTACGTATGGATGACCGATACCCTGTGCTATTCAGAAAAGCTTTTGGTATTGCACACAAAGACGAATTGAATAAAGACTTAGTTGTCAAGGCGATTGCTCAATTTGAACGTACTTTACTAAGTAGTGGACAATCTAAATATGATCGTGTACATAATGGTCTAGACAGTTTTACGGTGGATGAAGCAATGGGCTATGATTTGTTTTTTGATGTCTCTCCTGAAATTAAAGATGGGGAATGTGGTAACTGTCATAATGCCCCATTATTTACGGATCATACCTTCGCCAATAATGGAATAGACGAGGCCAAGACCTTAGCTGATTTTGAAGATAAAGGCCTAGGAGCGATTAGCGGAGACCCATATGATAACGGAAAATTTAAAGTTCCAACTTTATATAACATTGCCCTTACATCCCCTTATATGCATGATGGTCGATTTAGAACACTAAGAGAAGTTATTGACCATTATAACAGTGGTGGACATCCTTCTCCAACGGTTAACACCCTGATTAAACCATTGGGTTTCAATGAGTTGGAAAAAAAGCAACTTATCGCTTTTTTACATACCCTTACTGATACTACCTTTACTCAAAGTGAGGTTCTGCAACGAGGAGAGCAATATCAGAATTCATTGTATTAAAACTTTTGCCGTGCATCCGGCGTTTTATGAATGTTTGGCCAGTTTTATTAATGGAAGTTCTTAAATTTGAATGACTTAGAACTAAAACGATTTTAAAAAAGATGAAAAAGTTAATCCTTATCCTTCCGCTCTGTTTGACTCTGATATTTGCTTGTAAAAGTGACGATGATGAAGTGGTCTGTGATCCAACAATGAAAGGTGGAGGAGGAGGTGGTGGTGGTGAGACCGCACTTACAGATATCCCCTATGAGCCAAAAGACTATGATCTAAAAGTACCAGATGATTTTCCTACTATGGAAATTCCTGTTGACAACGCTTTGACGGAAGATGGAGTGAATTTAGGTAGACATCTATTCTATGATCCGATTCTATCAGCGGATAGTACGATGTCTTGTAGTAGCTGTCATTTAGTTTCAGCTTCTTTTACTGATAACTTAGGGGTGAGTACTGGTATAGACGGAATTGCAGGAAATAGATCCTCTATGTCATTACTGAATGTAGGATTTTATTATACTGGACTTTTCTGGGATGGCCGAACCAATACGCTGGAGGAACAAGCTTTACAGCCAATAGAAGATCCTGTAGAGTTACATAACACCTGGACTAATGTAATTGACAAGCTTAAAGTTCACCCAGATTATCCGATTTTATTTAGAAAAGCATTTGGAATAACCACTGTCGATGAAATCACAAAGGAGCTTGCAGCTAAAGCTATTGCTTCATTTGAGCGCATTATGGTTAGCAGTGGTCAGGCTCCTTATGATCGGATAGAAGCAATTGAACCAGGTCAGTTTTATTCAGAAATGGAATTAGAAGGGAGAAATTTGTTTTTCAATGAAACAGGGAATCACCCGGGTTGCTCTCATTGTCACGATGGACCATTACTGACTACAAATGAATATTTGAATAATGGGTCTCAGCTTGCTCCTACGTTAGACGATTATGCTGATGTAGGGAGAGGAATGGTGACTGGAGATCCTTTTGATAACGGTAAATTCAGAGTGCCAACCTTGCGAAATATAGCGCTGACCGCTCCTTATATGCACAATGGACAGTTTGAAACACTAGAAGAAGTATTGGATCATTATGCCTCCGGAGGTCTGGAGTCACATACCTCTCCTGATCTTTTACCATTCGATATGACAATTGGGCAAAGAGATACCTTAATTGCTTTTCTAAATACTTTTACAGACATGGGTTTTGTGAATAATCCTGCTTTGCAAAACCCTTTTGAGTAACTTGCGTTTCCCCTAAATAACTTCTATTGATTTCAACAAAATAGTTGTTATCTCGCTTGTTTATTTAATACTTTAATGGTCTCTTTTTAAGTAAAAAAACTTCGAGAAATAAGGCGTAATTTACGTGAAAAAAGAAGACCTTACTCCTCTCGTTTTCGTTATCCGCCTTACTTAGTTTTTATCGACTTTCAACTTTTTTCCAATAATAAAAGAGCCCTTCTAAAATTTGTTGTTACCAACCTTATGGTAAGCCCAATCTTCTCAGTTTTCGTTTCTGGTTGAAATCTAATTTGAGATTTCAATGTCTTTTTCATTCTTTTAAATCTTTCTTAAGTCTTGTTTTTGAAATCCTTACACATTTCATTAAAAAACATGTCATATAACGGCATACTAATTGTCTTGTCCAAGGTAATAAAAACAGTTTCCCCCACCTTAAAAATTGAGCTATAGAAAACGAAGATTCACTCCCTTCGTTCTTTATTCTTAGAACTAACACTTTCCTAAAATAGTTATCATCCAATACGAAGTATTTCTATTGATATTACCCTTTCAATAAAGTACATAATTCCGGAGGTAACAGCATATAAAGACTTTAAAATTCCCCCATGAATTTTAACCTTTAAAACATTTTTACCTATGAGAAGGCTTCTTATGTGGCTAGCCCTCTTCGTGCCCTTTATTGTAATCCCACCAACAGTACATGGACAGCCAAATCAAGCAGCTCGCAAAGCGATTGGTTTACAAGAGTTAGTCAATTTTAAACAAGATTCGCAGCACACAAATTTTGAAAAACTAGAAGGGGCCAATTTGGCTTATTTTCAGTTTGAACAAATTCCAGATGAAAAACAGTTGGCTGCGTTAAAGGCAAAAGGACTTAAAGTAATGTCCTATTCCAGCAACAAAACTTACCTGGTTTCTTTTCCGAATAGTTTGGATCAAAAAGAGTTGACCGAATTAGGAATCAAAGCTTTTGCACCAACCCAGAAGGAGCAGAAGCTGGCCACAAATATTCGGGATAAAGCATATCCATCACATGCTATTACCGAAGATGATCGACTTAAAATAGCAATTAACTTTCACGAGGGATTTTCTAAAAATCGATATCATTCTTTATTAGAGAAATATGATATTGAAATTCTGGAGGATCAATTTACTGCCAAAAACATCATTACCATCGTTGCACATCCAGAGGATGTTGACTTAATTGCTGAAGAGCCTTTGGTTACTTTTGTTGATTTGGTTACCCCTCCAGTGGAGCAGCTTAACCACGAAGTTAAATCTTTGCAAAAAGTAACATATGTCAATTCAGCAAATGGTCATAACCTCAAAGGAAATGGAGTAGTAGTAGGGGTTGGAGACGGAGGCCAACTTGGAGACCATATTGACTTTCAAGATAGAGTAATTAATTACGCCAATGGAACGTATAGTTCTTTTGGAGATCATGGAGATCACGTAGCTGGAATTGTTGGGGGAGGAGGTCAAATAGATCCGAGACATAAAGGGATGGCACCTGAAGCTACGGTGCTTACTCAAAAGACTAGTTTGGTGACTTACTATGCCGAGGATTATTACACGGATCACGGCATGGTATTGACCAATAATTCTTATGGTACCAGTTTCAACTGTACAACGAATGGAACGTATAATTACACCAGTCAAAATTTGGATTTACAAATGCGGAACTTTCCGGATATGCTTCACATTTTTGCCTCGGGTAATTCTGGTTCCCAAACTTGTTCGCCTTATCCTGCCGGATATTTTACATTGTTAAAGTTCTACCAAAGTGCAAAAAATGTATTGACGGTAGGAAATGTAACAGACAGTCGAGTAATAAAAAGTAACTCCAGTAGAGGGCCTGCCAGTGATGGTCGTTTGAAGCCGGAAATTTGTGGCGTAGGAACTTCTGTAACCTCGACTTCAAGAAGTTTTGATTATTCTGTTAAAACAGGTACATCTATGGCAGCTCCTTCAGTAACAGGTACGATGGCTTTATTGTACGAAAGTTATAGAAATGAGAATGGGAACGCAAATCCTACAGGAGGTCTAATGAAAGCTATTGCGTGTAATACTGCTGATGATCTCGGAAACGATGGACCTGATTATACTTATGGTTATGGTTTAATCAATGCCCGAAGAGCAATTGAAACCATTCAGGATGGAAGGCATCTTACCAGTACAATTTCTGATGGTGGCTCCAATACACATACGATTAATGTTCCTTCTAATACAAAAGAAGTAAAAGTGATGTTGTATTGGACAGATAAAGAGGCGGAACCTTACCCAACTAAAGCTTTGGTAAATAACCTAGATATAGAGATGACAACATCGAATGGTACAAGTCTTTTACCATGGGTATTGGATTTTGATCCAGCACATGTAGGGGATCTTGCTACTCGTCAGGTTGATGACTTGAATAACATTGAGCAAATAACTTTTGATAATCCTCCTTCTGGTAATTATACAATTACAGTAGCAGGAACTGAGATTCCTGAGGGCCCACAAGAATATTATATTGTGTATGAATTCGTAACCGAAGATGTTGTTTTGACCCATCCGATGGGGAAAGAGCAATTTAGCTTTTCTGAAGTTGAACCAATTCAATGGGATACAGACATTAACAATACTAGTACATTTACAGTAGAGTATTCTTTAGATGGCGGATCAAGCTGGGTTGTAATTGATAATAATGTAGCTGCTGATCAACGGTCTTTATTTTGGACAGTACCTTCTAACATGACTGAAAATGGGTTCGTTAGGGTTTCTAAAAATGCAGGTAGCTACTCTGCTTCAAATATTACGGCTTTTAGTATTTACAGTGCACCAGTGGTATTGGCAATCCCCGCATGTGAAGGAAGAGTATTCCTCGATTGGGACGAGATAGGAGGAGTTGATCATTATGAAATTCTGAGATATGAGGGGAATGAGATGGTTTCGATTGGCACTACAATGAATTCTGAATATACAGTTATAGATACTGACATGATACTGGGAGAGCAATATTGGTTTGCAGTAAAGGGAATTAATGATGGAGGATTAGGTAGTAAAAGATCTATTGCAGTTCCTTGTATACCTACAGCGGATGCCTCCTGTGATTGGTCAAATGATATTGTAGTGGAAGCCATTAGTGTCCCTTTGAAAGGACGGATAATGACAGGTTCTGGATTAACGAATGCGGAAATGGTTTCTTTAGAGGTGCGGAATATAGGAGATAATGAAGTTTCTGGAATTGATTTGTCTTATAGAATAAATAATGGCTCTGTGGTTACAGAACATTATGCTCCGTCAATTGCTTCTGGGGAATTACTTTCCTACACGTTTAATCAAGTGATAGACATGTCTCTTGTCGGAAATTACAGTATAGATGCTTGGGTGAATTTTGCAGAAGATATTAATATTGATAACGATAGTATTATTGGAGAGACACATGCAGAACAACTAGCTAACCTTCCAATTGATTTGGGACAAGGCCCTCTAATGTTTGATTTTGAACTGACGAATTCCTACAATTATAATACGAATGAAATAGGCTTAACGGAATTAATCCGTTGGGATTTTGAAACGGAGATTGATGGGGTCATGGTCGCAGGATCATCGAACTCCATAGAATTGTTGATTGATGAAAATGCTTCAGAAATTGATCCCAACTATTCTAATAACGGAATTATTACAGTGAATTTATCCGATCATGACTTATCAGAAGGATTGGAACTTGATTTTATCTATTCTAATAATAATCTGTTTCCATTAGAAGATGGCCCAGAATTATTGAATAAAGCCTACGTTAGAGGTTCAGACACTGATGATTGGATCGAAGTATATACGATGGAGGAGGAGGAAACGGGTTGGCATGAAGTCGAAAATTTAAATGTAGCAGAATTGTTAATTGCTGCAGGACAAAGCCTTTCCACTAGTTTTCAGATCCGATTTGAAGAGAATGGAAAAGGATTGTTGTTAAATGAAGTTTCTATTCGAGAAACAAGTGCGCTTCCAGTTGAATTGATAGCTTTCAATGCCGTTAAAATAGATGGAGACGCTTTGTTGAAGTGGAAGACTGCTTCTGAATTCAATAATGAGCGTTTTGAAATTCAGGTTGCAACGTCTTTAGAGCAAATTCAGAATGATAACTTTAAAGTATTAGGGACTATTCCAGGTATGGGTACTAGTGTGGAACCACAACTATATACCTATCTGGATATCACACCCAATAAGAGCGGGTACTACTACTATCGTTTGAAACAATTGGACTATGACGGTAAGTTTGATTATTCAGAAATTAGAGAATTGGAATTTTCTCAAGAGAATCTCCAAATAGCTACTTATCCAAACCCATTTATTGATTATGTAATGATTGGTTCTGATCAATCTAAATTTAGTAATCTAAAAGGAAAATTATACAATACTGCTGGCCAGTTGGTAGATGAATTTGAGACTCCAGTTTCTGGACACAGTGGAGCCTATCGTTTCGATATACAATCGGAATTACCCGGCGGTTCTTACTTCCTTCACCTGGAAGGGGAGGGCGGATCAAGACGAGCAATTACACTTATGAAGGCAGAATAACCAAATACGACACAACAATTAGCCCAGAGCTTTATAACCAATAGCGTTTATGCTTGAAAAGACCCTTAGGAACTTGCTCATTCGAACCAAATTCCAAGCTATACTTTAAATCATTAATGCTATCAAACTAATTATTTTTTTAACCAACTAGTAAGAAAGCTGATACCACTTGAATTTCAGCTATGACCTAAAACAAATATTAGAAGGCGCTTCAATTAATTTTGGAGCGCCTTTACTGCTTTTTTTGATATTTGACCAGCTCTCCTAACCCTAAAAACCATTGACGAAAGCGTTTAAAACATTAAAAAGTGTTAAAATTCAATTTTTTTCCAAGAGGAAACAGCCTCGATTGTCTTAATAAACTATGAATTTTATTCACAATTAAAGTCGTTTTTTATATTCTATCTTATTGTTTATCAGGTGGTTATTTGTTTTTTTTATATTTAAATCGTCTTTTTTATTCACACAAATATCTATATCTGTCCTTTGCGAAGGCTCTAATAGTCCCCATATTTGTATTGTAATCGAAAGGAACTAGTGAAATTGATAAGAGATTACAGATTCAGTAAAGACTGAATACCGCCTGAAAAAGGCCACAAATACGGATATGTTCATGGGATTATAATTTGTTGATGGTGAGTCATTCCGACTCAGGA
>CAZDTI010000091.1:0-23056 GCA_964508085.1 uncultured Saprospiraceae bacterium
AGTCGGGCTTTTCATAAGTTATTTGGTAAACCTCCAACCGATTATCGTAAGTAATTGATAATCAACGATTCTGTTCATGTTTTATGCTTCGTACGATAGATTTGTGCTAGTATTTTCTGCCTAATGCGATTCTAGTGCTAACCTTTTGAGCTAGAGTATTAGCTTGGAATTATAGTTTAAGCTATCTTTAGTCTAAGGTTAGTTAGGAGGTCATCCACTTGTTTTATTTATGACAATAGCCAGTTGAAAATAATATTTGGCCTATATGAACAAGCACTTCATTCTGATCTTACGCCAGGAAACCAAATGAAACCTCTGGCAATAATGAATGGGGAATTGTCCTAAGTATTTAATCTTATGGCCCCAAATGATTTAATTTTTGAAAGAGAAAGGTCAAATAATCTTGGCTTTTCTTTTTTTATGCCCTTTCGTGAACAATCATTTCGTCTTTTTTAATCAGTTTTTATTGAAAAAAAGCTCAGAAAAATCTTTTTTAAATATTGAGTTTTATTAATTAAAAATAAATATATACGTACTATGCAGATAAACAATGTGTTTGTATATTGCAAAAAAAAAAGTCTGTTGAATATGTATTTGTGACAGTAAAAAAAATAATAAAAACTACGTTCTTTTTCCTTTTTGGAATTATTCTTGCCTATTCCATAATATCTCTCCCAGTTATTTAGGATGACGAATTGTTACAAGTATTCATCCTTATAGTACTCCCCACCTTATAGTTGATTTTTAATTTTTTAAATTCATATTAATCGTCCATTAAAAACTTTATAACCATGAAATCAAAAGTATCCAAAAAGCTTTCAGATTTAAATTTTTCTACAGGTCAAGTATTAAGTACCAATGATGGTGCAAAAATTAAAGGGGGAGGAAGATATTGGTGTTGTGCCCGAAATAAGTGGGTGAATACCTAAACGAACGTAAAAAATGAGCTGCTCGTTTTATTTAAATGAGCAGCCCATTTTCCATTTGAAACAAAAAAAGTAGAGGAGACCCCTCAGTTGTGTATGAAGCCCAATTATATTAAAATAGTGTTCCTCCTAAGTTTATTGACGCTGTCGCTTCGGGCTTCTGATACAGCAATAGACAGTCTAAAAAATCCAGTGTTATGGCTGGAACAACAAAATAATTTCGCTCAGAATTTATTAAAGAACAGTCAAGAATTCAATAAAGCCGTTATTGCTTTCAAAACGGCTCATGATTTCGCCCATCACCACCATCTTTCCGATCAGTTTACAGAAATTACCATTGGTTATGGAATAGCAATGTATCGCAATGGCGATATACAAAATGCCTATGCTATTTTAAAAGAAATTCTTCCTCAATTAGAAAATCAGAGTCTGAAGGAAAAAGCAGAAGTCAACCAAATCTTGGGAATGACTCTGGTTTTTCAAAATAAATTTCCAGAAGGATATAAATATCAAATGGATGCTTTAAAGCATTATTCGGACATGAAAGATTCCAGTGGATTGATGAGTGTCTACTATGATTTGGGTACCAACTTCGGAATGCAGGGGCAAAATAAGTTAGCTCTTGAAAATTATGAAAAAGGAATCACTTTGGCTAAAGCCTTGAAGGATGTCAAAATGACGATTCTAGGAATCACCGAAATAGGAGGGGCCTGGGCTTCGCTCAAGGATTTTGATAAAGCACTAAGTTATAATAATGAAAGCATAGAGCTGGCAAAAGAGATCAATGATGATGAAGAGTTGGGTTGGGCTTCTATAAATAGAGGACACATTTTGGTTCAATTGAAAAGATACAAAGAGGCAGAAACGTTTCTAAAACAAGCGTACACGCTAAGTTTTAAAATTGGAAATAAACTGTTGACAGCTTATTCGCTGGAACAATTGTCAGACATGAATGTAAAACAGGATCGTCTGGATAAAGCTATTGCCGACTTAGAGGAAAGTTATACTTATTTTCAAGAGCTGGGGCAGATCAATAGTATCAAAAGTATTACTAAGAAATATGCAGAGATCTATTACAAACAAGGTGATTTTGAAAAGTATAAAATATATACTGATGAATACATCAGTCTAAAAGATTCCTTGTATTCACAGGAGATGATGGAATCCATGGCCAGTCTAAAACAGGATTATGAATTTCACAAGCTGGAACGGGAGAATCATATTGCCATGTTGACTAAAGACAAACAATTAGCAAGCGCTAAATATTATGCTTTTGTTGCTACCATTTGTGGAGCAGTGGCTATTTTTTTATTGCTGATCTATTTATCTTATAGTAGAGCTAGAGCAGCAGCAGAGAAAAACGATTTGCTAGAGGCAAAAAATGCAGAAATTCTGAGGCAGAATGAAATATTGGCCAGCTCAAACAAAGATTTGGAAAAATTCGCTTATATCATCTCTCATGATTTAAAAGAACCACTTAGAAATATCAATGGTTTCACCAAATTGCTAAGTCGTCGATTGAAAAAAACCACGACTGATGAGAGTATCAATGAATATGCTACTTTTATCACCAACGGTACGGAGCAAATGACGGCGCTATTGACAGGATTGTTGGAGTATTCTAAACTCAGTATCAATAAGAGCAGAAAGAAAAGAGTAGAGATAAGAGATATAGTAGATTCTGTGCTAAATAATGTCAGAATTCAATTAGATGAAAAACAATGTACGGTGAAAATTGAGGAAATGCCAAATGTCCCTTGCCGTACAACACAAATGATTCAAGTTTTTCAAAACCTCATTGCCAATGCGCTGAAATTTGGAGGAGAAGGGGAGAATATCATTAATATAGGTTGTGAAGACTTAGGTTCTGAATATCGTTTTTCTGTAAAAGACAATGGTATCGGAATTGATCAGGAATTTCAAAAAGACATATTCATTGTCTTTAAAAGGTTACATGACCGGGGTACTTATTCTGGTTCCGGAATTGGCTTAGCAACTTGTAAGAAGATTGTTGAGGATCATGGGGGGCGGATTTGGGTAGAATCGGAATTGGGGAAAGGAGCTTGTTTTTTCTTTACCTTACCCAAAGGACTAGAGGAGGGAGAACTGGTGGAAGCCGAGGAAATGCTGGAGGAGGTATATTGATTGGTGCCTAAGCACTCTCGAAAGGGAGAACAAAAAAGGTCAGGGACTTTTCTTTCGAATTAAATCGAGCGAAAGTCCCTGACCTTTTTTGTTATTTGAAATGTTTCGAAAATTACTTTGCAACTACCACTTTCTTCGAGACTTGCTCTCCAGCTATATCCGCAACTACCATATACGTACCATCAGCCACATCACTTATGTCCACAGGAAGGCTTAGGTTTTGTCCCTGCTTAGCAGCATAATTACGAATTAGTTTTCCTGTAAGGTCATAGATATTTAAAGCAACTTCCTTTGTTTGATTGAAACCTAACTCCACAAAGAACTGTCCGTTACTCGGGTTGGGGTGAATCTCAAATTTTAGCAGCCCTTCAATATCTTTAGCAGAACTTGAAAACCCGACAACTACGGTGGTTTCAAACTCACAATCATTTGCATCAGTAATGGTCACATCATATTCTCCTGGTTCAAGCTGGAAGACAGTGGGGGTTTGGTACCCAATAAACCATTGATATGTAAAAGGTGGTGTTCCTCCGGTTGGAGCAACGGCAGCGGAACCATCATTTTCATCAATAGCAGAAGCGGGGGTAGAGCTATTGTTAGAGCCAAGCGGGATAGGTTCGTCAACGTTGACCGTTGTTCCGAAATTACATCCATTGGCGTCGGTTACTATAATGGAATAATCACCTGCAGGTATGTCATTTAAATCCTCTATCGTTTCTCCATTAGACCATGTTAAGGTATATGGCTCTTCTGCAGTTAGTACTGTTAAGTCAATATCACCACTACTTTCTCCAAAGCATGCCACATTATCAACATCGAAATCCAGTGTGATTCCTTCTGCCGGATCAACAAAAATACTGGAACTAGATGTACAACCGAGGTTATCGGTTACCGTAACATCGTAAGTGCCTTGTGGAAGCATTGTTAGTACTTGGGCATTAGAACCTGTAGACCACTCGTAGCCATAAATCCCGGAACCACCAACAGGGAATGCAGATAAGGTGGCACCCCCACTTGTACAATCGTCAACGGAATTAAAGTTGACGGTTATCTCAGCGTAAACCGTAAGCATAACAGTATGTATACTATCGCAGCCATTGGCGCCGGTGTAGCTAAGATCAACAGGAGTAGATTGAGTGTAAGTTGTACCATTGAATTCTTCTCCATAGCAAATAGCAGCTGTACCTTGTGTGGTAACAACTGCACCAGCAACCACTTCTACTTGATCAACACCTGTACAACCTGTTGGATCAGAAACAGTTACGGAGTAAATTCCACCATTACTTACGGAAAGACTTTGCCCGTCGGATCCATCAGACCATTCATACTCATCGAAGCCATTCGCTGCACTTAGTAAAGTTGGGCTACCTTGACAAATGGACAATTGCCCCATGATTTCAACATCAAGACCATCGATTTCGTTAATGATCATTTGGGTTGTGCCTGTACATCCGCCAACAGCAGAAACAGTCACTTCATAGGTGCCAGGGCTTGTTATGTCAACAGTTTGTTCATCGGAACCATTCGACCATAAGTAAGTATCATATCCATCTCCAGCATCCAGGGTCGTAGAAAGGCCTGTACAGAAAGTTGAAAACCCTTCAATTTCTGGTTCGAGGGAGTCTTCCTCGTCAACATCAATCTCGATATAACCATCGCAACCATTTGAGTTGTAAACAGTTACGGAATAATCACCATCGTCATCGATTGTAATATTTTGGGTAGTTGCACCCGTAGACCATTCATAGGTAAACCCTGGGCCAGAAGCAGCCTCTAGTGTCAACGTACTACCATCACAAATAATCATATCTTCTTGTAATTCTGGTCCTGGATCAACCCAGACGCCCAGACAAGGGCCAGGCATAAAATGAGCGATAATGGTATCGACAGTGTCGACGGTCATTCCAATGGTTTCAGCAAACTGATTTGGTGTATAATCATTATGTAATACTTCCCAGTGACTAAATAACCAATCTTCTTCTGGTACATTGGTAAAGCTTACATCAATACCTCCAAAATAAAGTGTATTCCAAGGGTAGTTATTTCCAATAGTGGTATTCGCCTGAACGAATCCACCACCCACTGGCTCTACCAAAATCGTTACGTCAAAAGGTCCGGAAAGGCCATCGTCTTCATAACAATCCACAATGGCATTGTTGATAATTACACAACGATCCTCAATGAAATCTCGCAGTTCTTGAACATTCTGCTGCCATTCACTCATCGTTCCACCCCAGCGACCAATCTGTCGAGGCATCTCTGGTTCAATTTCGGCAATCATCTCATTTAGCAATGGAATCATAAAGTCACAGTTGAAATACTGATTATTCAAATCAGCATAACGATTGATATACAAAGCAAAGAAATCTTCATTGTCTAACAATGCATTTAACACGGGAATATGTCCTTGTCCTCCAGGGTCATTTAACAAGGCTGGGTTACAAGGGTCTGCAAGAGGCCCCGTGTCTGGGACGCCGGTGTAGTTGACGTAATGTCCAAACGTCGCATCTTCATCCCAAAGAATATAGCGCCATTTTAGCGCACCTCCATCTGGGTTGTATCCTCTCCACCAAGCAGTATTCCAATTGAGCCAATCCAGAGATACAATATGCGAGTGTAAAATCATATAGTCAATCAAACTTAGCATTTCTAATTCCCCTTCAACGTAAGCGTAGTTAGCATCGTCAGTCATATCATTATTCAATACGAATTGTACGAGTTCATCCCATTGATCAGTCTGACCATATTCCGCCCAGGTACCTCCCCAAGTTTTAATAAAGTCTATTTCCTCTCTTCCCTGATCGTAGTAATATTCAGTATAATCATGATCGTCTACTTTTTCTCTAATTTCATAAACACCCCAATATTCTCCATTGACATACATCACTACCGCGCGACTGGTTCGAGCATCCATTTCCATCCCCGCTTGTTGTGCGAGCGTATGGACAAAAGCATCACGGATATGAGCACTTCCATCTTCAAAAGGATAATTGTCATTCGCGGCTGCCTTTAGAATTACTCTTTGAAACTCTTCTCGATCGGTTATATTTTCATCAAAAATAGGATACTTCAAAGCGTAGTCATCTCCAAATTGATCTCTGGAAATGTAGTCGATTCCCCTCTGGTCATAAGCCCAGGAATCGTTTCCATGCTTGTTGAACTCTCCAGTGGCATCCGCTACTCGATCTCCTGTTTCGTCGAATAATTCAAAAGAACCCATTGGCTCATTTTGTGTACCGTTCATTAACATTTCTACTTGTGCTCCTGAAATGGAAACGACAGGAAGAGTATGAATCTCATTGATGAAAAAAGTATGATAATCAGTATGACTTTTTAGAAACGAGTTATCAGTAGCATAGGCTACCGTTTTTATAACAGTGGTCGCACTTATCGTAAATGGACCATTGTAGGCCGTAGAAAACTGATCCGGTTCGGAACCATCTATGGTATAGTAGATATTATCGGTCGGATCATCTGTTGCGATGCTTATCTCAGTTGGGCCATTGTAAAAACCAGCTAAAGGGCTGATTACAGGTTTGCTGGTATAGCCCGAAAAAGTAGTTCCGTTCGCACCACTAGGGGTTGGACCACTGGCCACAGCCCATACTCCTCCTCCATCAACACTTCTGGCCCAGGAGTGATTGGTTTGATTAGGTACGGTGATTTCAACGGCATCTAAAATGGTGAGGGTTGGATCACTCAAAATAACCCAATCTTCATTTGTTTGTCTGATTCTGAAATCAGTATGAATATTATTTCCAACAACCATATCCCGGCCTGATGCCCAGAGACGTAAAAAGCCATTAGCAGCAATAGTAACCCCTGCAGGGAATTGATACTTGTCCAAATTATCTTCGTCGTCTGACATATAGTAGCCGCCAAGGTCCACAGGAGTCGCACTGTTGTTATACAGTTCAATCCAGTCAACGTTATTGTTGCCAAAGTTGTCTTGAAGATTTTGATAGTTGGCCCCTGAAAATTCGTTTATGACGACTTGAGAGAAAGCAGTCGTTTGTAAAGCAAGAAGGGGGATTAATAGTAAAAGTTTCCTGATCATAATGTGGGTTGGTTTCGAAAATTTTGAAGTTAGAAGTATACTTCTCCAATAATGCATTGATTAGCAAGTTAAGGGTTAATCATAAATGCGTTAGTGGGAAGTTAACAGTTTTTAGTTAACGGTTAACAGTAGTATAAACAGCTTCTGCTCTAAAAATAGGGAAAGATTAGGAATTGTTGAAAAATTAGCTTTGAAACGTCAGAGATTGGACGAAGCTTTTTTAGGAAGTGGAAGTTGGATGACGAATTATTTGAATATTAAGAACATTTTGTCATCTAATGAGTGAGAAATGCCCATAAATTTCCTCAGTCCGCAACTGACCACTAAGATCAATCCATTTGTAATTCAGTTTATAAACATAGGCACCTATTTGAGCAAATTGGCCTTTGAGCATTCCATCCCAGCCATTTTCAGAATTTGTACTACCGAAGACTTGGCTTCCCCATCGGTCAAAAATCTGTAGCTGAAAGTCTAAAAAATCACAGGTGGAATAAACTTTGAATGTCTCATTTGTCCAATCTCCATTTGGTGAAAAAGCGGTTGGTACGTAAACTATGCAGCTGTTGCTAGTATCTACTGGACTAGGATCTACTGGAATAGTGGGACTGTCACAAGCGGTAAAAGATACTTCTATCTCATCTGAAGCAATGCCGCATTCGTTTGTTATACTTACGCTATAAATACCAGACACTTCAACTTCAAAAAACGATGCTTGAGAACCGTCTTGCCATTCATAACTTTCCCAAGCAGGGTCGCTCACATCTAAAAATAAGGTATTGGGTAAGCATAGATGTGTATCTTCTCCAAGTGAAACGGCTGGGATACTATTTTTGCGGATATAAATACTATCTCGAGCGATGCAATCTTCACGTTGTAAAGTTAGATGGTAAAGCCCGGATTCGTTTATGACCAACGAATTTGAATCGTGCCCATTTTGCCACAAGTAATTCATATCCGTAAACTCAGGAGCTAACAATTCAATAGAATCATCACCACAAAGCAATTGGTCTTCTCCTAAGTTAATATCAAAGTGATCATTTTCATAAATGACAAAAAAACTATCTGCTTCCAAGTTACAACCTTTCCAATATTCGACCCAGTAAAAACCCGCTTCGGTACAGGTAATACTTTCAGAAGTAGCCCCATTAGACCAATAGTAACAATCCATCTCCGGAGGTGCCGAAAGTTCAATATCCATAGTGGATTCGCAATCAAAAACAATGGTCTCGTTATCGTATTCATTCAAGTTAGTTTCATTGTAAAAGATATGGTCACTATAGTTTCCCATTCTTAGAAAACGGCTGTCGGGCGTGTTTGATAGGGTAAGTATATCCAGATCAACGTCGGCGGCTGATCCCTTTTCGTTAGGATGATTTATTACAGCTAAAGCAGTAGGCGAACTGTAAATTCCGTTTTGGACAATGAAGTAGAGTTTGCCATCCGGTGCAAGTTGGGGGCCGCCGACTTTGGCATAAGAAACCAAAGGAAAAGTGTCTAATAATGTAGAAGTGTTGGAAAGATCTGTACTGTCTAATTCATATTGTTTCAGATGAAGGATGGCTTTGTCGTCAGGTTGTAGTTCAATTATTAATTGAAATTCATAAAGCATTTTTCCATCCGGAGAAAAAGCAGTTGGTGTTTTGTAATCCATAGAGATAGTAAACTGCAAATTTTCTTGATAAGTAATCAGTCCATTGCTATTGTCAAAACGATATAAGTGTCCGCCACAAATCAAGTGGCTTCCATCAGGGCTTATTTTTATGGGGCCATATTCATCAGGAGTATTTTCATCGCCATCTATTATTGGAATCTTATGCATTAACGTAGGTCCATTGTTATTAATCAAGTATACATAAAAAGAATCTTCAGCCATCGGGTCTCCCAGAACTTCGTAATGTCCGGTAGGTACAATCAGCCAGTAGTCCATGCAATTGTCGTGAATCGTAGCCGCTTGATATTCGAATGCAGGAGTGAATAACTCCTGATTGCTGAGGGTGACTTTGCCCAGTCCCCCATTGGCAGTCATGTCAATCTCAAAATACCGAGCCCCTTTTCCTTCCGGGAAATCATTGCTGTTAGAAGAAAGTGTTTCCTTCTCATCTACAGTGAAAAGGTAATAAATACTGTCGGTTCCAGGTTTTTTTATGGAAATTGCCCCTTGTGCCGAACTATAACCTCCCCCTTTATCAAAACCCAAATCTCCGCCTTCCATAATTTCGTGATTGTGATTCCAGATGTAACCATTAATCGCTTGATTGGCTCGCCCTCCTCCGTTGGTATAAAACAAGAGTTCTCCATGCTTATCAGAAATAGTAGTACAGGCTTCGTAGGTGTAAATAGAATTATTAGAATCAGAAAGAGGTGCTCCATTTGAAAAATCAAGACCGTAATGATCTCCGAAATACCAATGCGTCGCCTGTGCTTTTTGGGCAGATAGCTGAGAAACGCAAATTAGCAAAGCTACGACACAGAGTGATGGGGACAAGAATTTCATAGGCGGGGCTGTTTTGTGAAATTTCTTGTGAAAGATACGATTTATTTGTTATCTGTTGTAGAAGACTGTATGAATTAAGGTTTTGACTTAGTGGATGCGCCTTTGCTTTGGGAGATAGCCACAATATTGGAATCTGGAGATTTTACTTCATGACAATAAGTTGAATTCCTTAACCAAATTCCCCCGTCACCACTTCATAACCCAGCAATTCCTTTCCAAAACGATCTAAATACGCTTCGCCCGCAAGGTTTAAGAAATTAGCAACCTTGTCTTTTGGTAATAAATTAATAGTACAACCACCAAAACCACCACCCATCATTCGAGCACCCAAAACATACTTTTGTGTTTTTGCAAAAGCGACTAAAAAATCAAGTTCGGTACAACTGACAGCGTAGTACTGTTGTAAGCCTTCATGGCTTTGATAAATTAAGGCACCAAGAGTATTGAGGTCTCCTTTTTTTAAAGCAGCCTCCGCTTTGAGAACTCTTTGATTCTCTCTAACAACATATGCACACCTTTTGAAGACAATTGGGTCAAAAAGGGATTGGTGTTTTTGTAAAATGTTTAAATCAAGATCTCGTAAGGAGTCAATAGCAATGCCTTGTTCTTGTAAAAGCGCAACACCAATTTCACATTCCTTTCTTCTATTGTTGTATTCTGTGGAAGCTAGTTCATGCTCCACTTGAGTGTTGCAAAGCAATAAGCAATACTGTTGAAGTTCTAATGGAATATATCCGAACGCTAGACTTTGGCAATCTAATAAAATCGCTTTATCCTTTTGTCCCATCATGATTGCAAACTGATCCATAATGCCGCCATTTACGCCACTACAAATGGCTTCTGCTTTTTGAATAAGTGGAACCATTTCCGCTTTGCTGTAGCCCAACTCAAATAAAAGGTTTAGCCCATAGGCAAGACCACAACATAAGGCAGAGGAGGAAGACATTCCCGCACCGTGCGGGAGGTTGCCACCAAATAGAACATCAAAACCTTGTCCGGGTTTTAAAAAAGTATTGATCATACCGACCACATATTTCTGCCAACCAGACTTCGGAATGTTTCCTTTTTTAGAAAATTCGAAGTTGTAGGACTCTTGTTTATCTAATGCGACTAATCTGATTTCATTAGTGTTGTTTTTAGCGAAAGCAAAATAAATTTTCTTATCAATAGCTGCAGGTAGGACAAAACCATTATTGTAATCAGTATGTTCGCCAATGAGATTGATACGACCAGGGGCGGCGAGGGATAGGGTAGACTCGTAAGAGAATATTATAGAGAATTGTTTTACTATTTGTTGCTGGCTGTTAATTATCATGTCTTAATGGATTTAATTCGTATCAATGTTCGATAAACAGAGATTCCCCAAATGAATAGAAGCGCAGAGTACAGGGTAAGTGATCCGACGTTGTAGTATACCGTATCGTCCCATTCAAAATTGTGCATATGGTATACTGCTATGGTCATATCACAAGAAAAATAGTCTATGAATAATTGGGGAGAACAAAATATGCCTTTTTTTTTGTCAAAAAAAACTAAAGGGATTATTCAGAATAGGATGACAATCAAAAATTAAGCTTGTTAGCCAAAGTAAAGTTATTGCTTTTTCGTTTTTAAGCATAGTGATGAAACAGCTTTTTACACTGATGATT
Source organism: uncultured Saprospiraceae bacterium (assembly GCA_964508085.1). Classification (GTDB taxonomy): domain Bacteria; phylum Bacteroidota; class Bacteroidia; order Chitinophagales; family Saprospiraceae; genus CALGLS01. The sequence continues at coordinate 11,272 of CAZDTI010000091.1, forward strand.
ACTATATGAAAAAGCTTAGGAAAGAAATAGCATTTTTTTCGATTAAGTATGTTGATTATGTTTTTTAGGTAGAAAATACATTTAGCTATTTTTTGTTTTTAACTTGCTGATAGTAAATGTTTTATGTATTTATAAATTGGCTATTTTATATCTGAAAAAATTGCCGTACTTTTGTTCTTAATACCTCTCTGTTATATACATTATTCCCTCCCGATCGTACAATTTAGTCTTACAACATTTTAATCAATACGACAACCATGATCACACCTACAACTATTCGTTTGTATAAGCTACTGGCTTGTACCTTCCTGTTTTTATGCGCTTCATTTTTATCACTCCAGGCACAACCTGATCTTATTGTAGTCGAAGATGCGCTAGTCAATTCTCTTTATGCTCAGACTTTGACCAATAATGATAATTGTTTTGTAGAAGAAGGCTGTGTGAATGGTTTGGGTGAGCGTCAGATACTTCGTTTTACTACTCATATCAGAAATGTAGGGAATCAAGATTTCTATGTAGGAGCTCCTCCTGCGAATCCTGCAGATGCCAATGAGGTATGGGAATATGATGAGTGTCATGGACACTGGCACTACGAAGGTTATGCAGAGTATGTCCTTTTTGATGAAAATGATAATTTGGTACCTATTGGTTTTAAAAATGGATTTTGTCTCATTGATGTAGAATGTTCGGGTGGAGGTAACTTTACTTATACTTGTAACAATCAAGGGATTTCTGCCGGTTGTGGGGATATTTACAGCTCTGGACTAGATTGTCAATGGATTGATGTGACAGATGTGCCTGCAGGTGACTACAAATTGATGATCCGTGTGAACTGGGACGGAGATCCTGATGCTTTAGGTAACTTTGAAAGCAGTTATGATAATAATACGGGAGCTGTTTGTTTCACTTTAGAAAAAGATGCACAAGGAACTGCCTCTGTCACTGTTAACGGAAATGGCACTGCTTGTAGCAATGGAAACATTTGTGACGAAACAACATTAAATATTACCTTGGATAATTACCCGCAGGAGACCAGTTGGGAAATTAGAAATGAATTCAATGATATCGTCAGTTCTTCTAACGGGACTTATGAAGGGGAGGCAGATGGTGCAAATATCAATCAGATCATTTGTCTGACAGAAGGTTGTTACGAATTCATTATGTTTGATTCCGCTAATGATGGAATTTGTTGTAGCTATGGTGAAGGCAGTTATCAACTGACAGATGCTTCTGGTAATACATTGGCAGAGGGTGGTGAATTCGCAACATCAGATACTACAAACTTTTGTATTGAATTAGAAACCAATTGTACGGATGCAGATGCAGACGGAATTTGTGCTGCTGATGATTGTGACGATAACAACAATGCCGTACCTGCTCCTCCTGGAGCTGCTTGTGACGATGGTGATCCAAACACCGATAACGATGAAATTCAGGCAGATGGTTGTAGTTGTGCTGGTTATGGCATCAACGATTGTTCGGCCATCCATGTACATCCTTTATCAAACGGAATAATGGTGGAGAATATCGGTGGCTTCCCACATTTAAGCATATTGTTGTTTGATTCCAACTGGCAGACTTATGATTCTTGTAATGACAACTGCGATAATCCACACACTTTTTCTGGCCTTGCAGCCGGAACTTGGCATGTATCAGTGAAACCGTTGGATGATAGCTGGCAGCAAATCTGTAATCCTATTATTACAGTAGAAGTTTTGGACGGTCCTTGTGCAGATGCTGACGACGATGGTGTTTGTGCTTCTATGGATTGTGATGACAATGATCCGAATTTACCTACAGCTGTCGGTTCACTTTGTAATGACAATGATCCGAATACTGAAAATGACATCATTCAATCTGATGGCTGTACTTGTGCAGGTACCGGGCCTTGCGTAGATGAGGATGCAGATGGCATTTGTGTCCCAGAAGATTGTGACGATAATGATCCAAACTTACCACTAGCAGTAGGGACTGCCTGCGATGATGGAAATCCTGATACAGAAAACGATATGATTCTAACCGATGGATGCACTTGTGAAGGAATGGAACCAGGAGGCTGCAACGTGTTATTAGTTTCAGGGCCTAATAACATTACGATTACAGGTTTAGGACATCCCAATGTTTCGGTACAAGTTTATGATAGCAATTGGAGCACTGTTTATAATTGCTTTAATGATTGTAATAATCCTGAAAATGTTGCAGACTTAATGGAAGGAACTTACTACCTAAAAGTAAATGTTTGGGACGAAACCTGGCAGTTGCTTTGTGAGGTTACAGAATATGTAGCGGTGAGTGGAGGATGTGTTGAAGGAAATACTTGTAGTGATAACAATCCTTGCACGGATAATGATGTTTTTGATGCAGATTGTAATTGTGTAGGAACTCCCGCTACTGATGCGGATAATGATGGTTACTGTGCGACTATAGATTGTGATGATACCAATGCTGATTTTCCAACCGCAACTGGTTCCACTTGTGATGACGGTGACCCGGAAACAGAAAATGACGTTATTGCTGAAGACGGTTGTACCTGTGCAGGAGTGTTGTTGGGTGGTGAAGGTTGTAATGCGCAAACGGTTGTAAATGGAAATGTCTTAACCGTAAATGGATTGGACGAGCCCAATGTCTCTGTAAAGTTGATGAATGCGTCTACTTGGACGGTCGTTTTTGACTGCTTTTTAGATTGTGATCAGCCGGTAGTGATTCCAAATTTAGCTCCTGCTACTTATTATATCAATATTCAAACTTGGGACGCTTCCTGGCAACCGGTTTGTACCGTAGGAGAATATGTGGAGCTGAGCGGTTCTTCTAATTTAAGCGGTTCTGGAGTAGAACAACAATCCAACTTGTTTTTTCAAGCAACTAACAATGGTCGCTCTGCTTTATTGAACTGGGTGACGAATACGGAAACCAGAAATGATCATTTCGTAATGGAACGGTCACAAGATGGAGAGCATTTCGAAGTAATTGAACAATTGGAAAGTTGGAACAACAGAGCGGGGACTTTTTCTTACCAAATAAATGATCATGAACTCTACTTTGGAAAAAACTATTACCGTTTGAAGGTGATGCACCACGATGGAACCTTTTTGTTCTCCGAAATAAAAGAAGTAGAAATGAATATTCATTGGGCCGACTTTACTATTTTTCCTAATCCGGTAAATGAAATGCTGGCCATCAATTTAGCAAAGTATGAAGGAGGGCAAGGTGAACTTCGAATCGTGGATCAACTTGGACAAACAGTGATGACACATCCTTTGGAGAAGGTTAGCAAGAAACCTATTCACTTGGATGTAGGAGGACTGCAATCTGGGTTTTACTTCTTGTTTGTTGAGCTGGAAGGAAATCGAGCGATGGGGAAGAAATTTGTAAAGGTGGAATAATTCCTTGATTCGCTTTGCTCACTCGGAATGACAGTGATTCGTTGCGATTGCAAATCTCTATAGAGGGGATGACGTTTATTGTAGTTTCTTAGAAACAATGCGTTTTGAACGCCTTTAGTACCTAACATTTACAATCTCATTACATAATAAACCAAGTCTTAGCGTTTTTTAGCAAGAGTTGGAAAAATCTAGACGTAACTTTTGTACCAATATACAGATTGCTCACACAGAGTTCACAGAGGCCACAGAGCGAACGCACGAAAATTACGTTAGCTTTGTGCACTTTGTGGCCTCTGTGTGATTAAGAAAACGTTGGATAAAAATCACATTTAACTCTTCGCACTCTGCTCGGGAAATCCTATGGTGCTGGCCTTGCCAGCTTAAGTGCATTGTATCTTATTGTAGCGACGTATTCAATGACCATTAGGATATTTTAGTCGTATAAAAAACACGCTCCTCAGGAGTTGCAGGAATATTTTTTCAAAAAAAATGTGACCTTTTTAAAACCTCGCGTCACAAAGTCGTAGATCAACGGATCGCAACTATTATTTGACAATTAGGATTAAGCGTAAAGAATCTTTTTTGTGTCGTACTATTTGACTACTTTCGCAGGCGAATTCGAATATATTTTTTTTCAAAAGCAAAAAGTAGTAACCATGATAGCAGAAATACACACCGCAAAGGGATTAATGAAGGTGGAATTTTTTGAACAAGATGCCCCAAATACTGTTAAGAACTTTGTAGACTTAGCAAAAAAAGGATTTTACGATGGCCTGAATTTTCACAGAGTTATTCCAAATTTTGTAATCCAAGGCGGTTGCCCGAACGGAATTGGAAACGGAGGACCGGGTTATAAAATAGACTGTGAATTGGACGGTGACAATCAATTTCATGACAAAGGAGTTCTTTCCATGGCACATGCAGGTAGAAACACAGGAGGATCACAGTTTTTTGTTTGTCACTCTAGAGATAATACCGCACACTTAGATAGAAATCATACTTGTTTCGGAAGAGTGTTTGAAGGCCTGGAAGTTATAGATTTGGTAGAGCAGGGAGATGGTATTGAAAAAGTGGTGATTATAGATTAGATTCATATTTGGCATGTAGCCTGAGGATTTATCAAGTTTAAGACTACATAAACTACATGATTTCCACCTTTTATTGGCGAAATATAACCCAATATCATTGTTAGATAACTTTTTATCATACATTGGGTTTGAAAAATGAACAATTGTTTGATTATATACTTATATTTGTGTTTAGATAACAATAAGTAAAAAATAAAATTCCCTCCCCAAGGGATAAAGATATATAAGAAGTTTTCATTTGGTTTTTTGGGGTAACGGGCAGCTGCACCTCGCAGTCTGCCCGTCTTTTTTTTGCCTTTTTAGAAATACTCACTAAATATCTAGTTGTACTTGTCTTTTGGATTCCATCCCTTTTATGCTCATCTTATCCTCTCTCTAAGTTTAATGTTTTACTAATCTCTGCTATTTAAAAAGTGTTTTCTCTATCGCTCCACAATATTGGAATTTATTGTTAGTACTAACAATAAATAGTTGACTTAACAACTCTTTTACGGTTTCAAATCTAAATTGGCAATCTTCATTACCATTACCACATCATGTTTTTCTTCAAAACTAGTTTTCATTTCTTTATGTAGTGCTTCCAGCAAAATGTCATAAGGCCCAAATACCTGCGTACTCATCGTATTGGAATGAACTGAAAGCGGCTCATAACTTTTTAATCGCGCTATAAATTGTAGGATGGGTGTACCATACTGAGCGGTCAATGGATACATACTAATTTCTAATGATGCGGTCATATTATTGAATTTTGTGTAATTACAGAACTGTCGGTCATTGGTGGTAAGCAGTTATTTTCTCTCTCTAAGAAAGCAAATTGGAACCGCTGAACGATCTACTTTGCTTTGTCATATCAAGGTTAAAAGTAAAAGAATCTTAGGAGATAATGAGCCCTTTGATGTCGGACTTTATAGTTTTGCGGCTTCCTTTACCAAAAAAAATAAAGAATCCGCTTTTATGAAAAAAATTAATCGTTACCTATTGCTACTTAGTTTATTGAGTACCAATGTTTTCGCTCAGCAAAGCAATGTACTCCCTATTGATACTATAGAATTAAGCACAACTCGCTTACCACAGAAAATGGCCGAAACCGGTCGAAATATCAGCCTTGTTGAAGGAGTAGATCTGCAAAAAATGTCTTTTAATTCCTTAGACGAACTATTACAGTATATCCCCGGAATCGAACTTCAATCCAGAAATGGTTTTGGCGCTCAGGCGGATATAAGCATGCGAGGAGCGACTTTTACTCAAGTTCTTATCCTTTTGGATGGTATGAAGATGAATGACCCCTTGACGGGGCATTTCAATGGTGCCTTCCCTGTTACACCAGCAGAGATTGAGCGAATCGAAGTGCTTAGAGGCCCAGCAGCTGCTCTCTATGGCCCAGATGCTGTAGGTGGAGTGATTAATATCATCTCAAAGGCTTTCTCGCCACAGCAGGCGGAAGAGTTGGAGGCAAGTGGTCAGCTAAGCTATGGTGATCATAAATTGATTAGCAATTGGATGGGATTTTCTGCAAAAAAAGATCGCTTGCAAATTGTTGCTGGAGTAAGCTCCAACCAGTCGGATGGAGAAACGATTGATGAAAAGACATTTGCAACTTCTGATACGACAAGCACCACATTGGGGGCTTACAATAACTACTTCGATGTAAAAACAATCAGTACGGCTTTGTCCTATCAAATCTCTGAGAAAATGACAATTAGTGCTCGTTCTGCTTATGATTATCGAGACTTCAGTGCTCGCTACTTTTATACTTCAAGCACCTTTGATAAATCTACAGAGATCACCAGAACTTGGTGGAACCAAGTGCAAGTTAATCGTTACCACGATAAGGGTAAAACGGATTTCAACATAGCATATAAATTCAATACAGATGAGTTTGTTTTTAGCCCGGACTTCCCTTCTACGAATAACCACGAGACGACGATGCTGAACATGCAACTCAGTCATTTGCACCGAATTAACGATCAGATTTCAATTCATGGAGGATTGCAAGCAGATAGTAGAAGTATTGTTAGTAATGATAGGGGAGATCACGAAGATTGGCATTTTGGGGCTTATGCTATTTCAGCGTATCAACCAATGCCGAATTTGACTTTGAACGCAAGCCTCCGGTTGGACTATGACGAAAACTATGATGTTGAAGTTTCTCCTCAGTTGAATGTAGCTTATCAGTTTGATCCAATTGTCATCCGAGGATCAATTGGCAGAAGTATTCGTGCAGCAGATTATACAGAGCGCTACGTTTCCACTCAACTAAGTAATCTAACGCCGGGAAGAAGCCTTGGAAACCCAGACTTATTAGCAGAGCAGAGTTGGTCAGAGGAATTAGGCCTTGATGTAAATGTTGCCAATAACTGGAAGCTTAAAGCAACTGGATTCCTTCGCCAATCTTCGGAGTTGATTGATTATGTTGAGACCAATTCAAAAGACATTCTACGGAATGACAGTCTCCAAGAAGGTCAAAATTACTTTTTGGCAACGAATATTACAGATGTTTCTACTGTAGGCCTAGAAATAGAATCCTGGTATTCCAATAAAATTGGGAACATCAATTTGTTATGGATCGCAGGTTATACCTATTTAAATACTACGAATGACGAAGATGTGGTGTCTGTTTATATTTCCAGTCATGCAAAACATTTGGTGAATACCAACTTTGTATTGTCGACACCAAAGTTTGAAGCTGCTGTTTCTGGTTTATACAAAATGCGAGATCCAAGAGCAGCTGCTTCCATTAACACGGATTTACAAGACCAATATCAATTGTGGAATCTTCGTTTGGAATATAAAATCATTCCTAACTTAGGATTAAACCTACAAGTTCACAACCTCTTCGATGAAGAATATCAGAACATCCTGGGTGCACCGATGCCAGGGCGTTGGATCATGGGAGGATTGCGGTTCAATTTGTAAAGGGAGGGTGGATGAGAGCTGATAAGGGTTTCCTTCTTTCGTGTTTGCTTGCGTTAAAGGGAAACCCTTATCTACCATTATCTGCCCTCACCTGCCATTATCTACCCTTATGAGATTTCGATACTACAGAACAGTTCCCTATCTTGCAAGCATGCTCGATTTAATGAAATATCTCAGTGGCGGCGGTCATCGAATCAAACTCAAACGGCACGAATATATCCGTGTGGGATTGATCGCTGTGGCTATCTTGCTAGGACTTATATTGATTGCTACTGAATTAAAACACTTCAATAATACTTTTGGCGCGAAGACGATGGTCTTTATTGCGATATTTGTAGGGTTCTTGTTGGGGATTTTGTTTAGTTATAAGATGACTAATGACAATAAGGAAATGGAGATCTTGACTAAGTTTAAAATTTGGGTAGCGCTTCTTATTTGTTGCAGTTTGATTATGCCTCTACTCGTCAGTTTTACCAATAGGGTTTTGTCGTTTCGAGGAGTAGAAGAATCTCCGGTTACTTATGTTCAGTCACAAGGTTTTTATGCAGATCGTTATGGTTTACTGGATAGTGCAGAGCCAGATGGTTATTTCATTTTCGTGTTGAAAGATGGGGAGTTGGTGCGTTTGAAAACCCGAGAGAACCCTTTCCCTACTGCTAAAGAAAATGAGACGGTTTTACTTCCTTTACGGAAAGGTTTTTGGGGATTTGATTATGTAGATCTGTAGAAAAGACGAAGGGCCAGTTTACTAATCATTGTACCAAATTGGAATTATCTACTGTCGAAAAAAAGCGTAACAAAAAATGCCAAATTTACTTCCGCCTAACTTTAACATAAAAGTTAATCACTCCCTCCGAAAGCACAACACCTTCGGAATGAATGTAAAAGCAAAGGCATTTCTAGGAATTTATTCCACCATACAGTTACAAAAATTACTTTCTGTTTACAAAGGTCCTTTTTTTATTCTAGGTGGTGGCTCTAATTTATTACTCACCAAAGATATGGAGGCCCTCGTTCTTCACAACCAAATCATGGGGCAAGAGATCAGTCGGCGTTTTAAGAAGTCCGTTTATGTACGGGCGGGCGGAGGAGAGAACTGGCACGATTTCGTCCTTTGGACCATTGCTCAAAAACTCGGTGGACTCGAAAACTTATCCCTCATCCCTGGAACGGTTGGCGCATCTCCCATTCAAAATATTGGAGCTTATGGTGTAGAGCTAAAAGACGTTTTTCATCAACTCAAAGCCATTGATCTTAAAACGGGAGAACTAAAAACCTTTCGCCATAAAGATTGCAAGTTTGGCTATCGGGATAGTGTTTTTAAAAGGAAATTGAAGGGGCGTTATTTTATTACAGAAGTCATTTTTAAACTGTCTTTGGCCCCCAAAGTGAAGATCAGTTATGGTGCGATTCGAAAGGTGTTGGAAGACAAAGGAATTGAAAATCCGGGTATTACTGATGTCAGTGAAGCCGTTATAGCCATCCGTTCCAGTAAGTTGCCTGACCCTGCAAAAATTGGTAACTCGGGCTCCTTCTTTAAAAACCCGGAAGTCTCTAATAGACTTTTCAAAAAAATACAAAAGGATAATCCAGAAATGCCTTTCTATCCATTGGCCAATAATAAAACGAAGATTCCAGCAGGTTGGTTGATTGAAAAATGCGGCTGGAAAGGAAAGCGAGTAGGGGAGACGGGATGCCATAAGAATCAGGCGCTAGTCTTAGTTAACTATGGCAAAGCAACAGGCCAAGAAATTTGGAATCACGCGGAGCGGGTGATGGCTTCGGTGGAGGAACGGTTTGGGATTCGCTTGGAGGCAGAGGTGAATAGAATTTGATTATTTTTCAGACTCCTCCTTTATATGATTCAAAACCCTTTTATGAATCCGATGGATAATAAAATCAGACCACAGCTTCCAATAAGTCTCTGGAGTGATGTCGATTTGATACCAAGTTGTCCCTTCTATTTCTGTTTGGTTTTCATTTATTACGGAAAGTTTAAATTGACCTTTGTGTGATTTAAAGTAGCCGTCCAGGTGAGGTGGATGAACATCCCAGAAAGGATTTAATTCATTCATAGGAATGGGTTGTTCTTTTACATCGAAGGCCAGTAAATATGGTTCTTTCCAAACGGTAATCGGTTCAATAAAACTTCCAGTAGTAAAATTACAATGCCTAATCGCGCCAATACCTTTTCCTTTTATGGTTGCATCTGTTGGGTATGCTATTCCAGTTTTAAATATCCAATCTGTAGGTTCCTTGATCTTATCAAAAGTTACTACATTATTCCAAACAGTATTAATTTGAGCATCAACAGTTATTTTAGTTTTAACTGCAATTAGTTTCTCGGGTTCACTTACATAATCAAATCCCATTAATCCAACGGATGCGATGATAAGGATGATTGTTATGTTGGTAGTGTCTATTCCTTTTTCTTGTTGGTTTTTAAACCCCAGATACGAACCTATTAACATTAATGGCAATAGAATAGGCAATGCCATTGCTATACAAATCAATCCCTCAATCGCAAAGATTAAAAGGCCTAAGCAAGAAAGCCCTAGAGTCTTGAAGGCTAATATATTTGCCTGTTTTAAAGAAATCTCTTTAGTTTTTCCAGTTAGGAAAGCAGGGAGGAAGCCAATTAAGAATGGAATTAATAGAAAAATAAACCAACCATATTCTCCGAACAGTTTGATTGAAATAAAGCCTAGAAAAAGAGAGAGAGCCAGAGTGAATAAGATAGATTTGTATTCAATATTCATAAGTGTTCCTACTTTTTGCGCAGTATTATTTTCCGTGTTTAATTTCTCTTTCCACCTTCTCTTTCAAACTAATCCGCTCAAAAGTAATCGTATTCGAAATCTTCTCCACTAATTCCAATAACCTTTTCGCTGTTCGGAACCATTTTAATCGATTCGTACCCGTTAAATTTCCCTTCTTCGAAATACCGATTTCAAAAACATAAGTTGCCAATTGGTCCAAATGACGATCCGTTAGTTTCTTAGATTGCACATAATCCTCCATTTCCTTTTCGTTTAGCAGTGCCAATTTATTGATGTCCAAATCAATTTCTGATTGTAAATTCTGATTGGTTACTTCTACAGCTAGACTAATTGCTCCTTTGTTTTTTAGTGCGAAAAAATTGGCGAGTACTTTTCCTAATGCTCTTCCCAGTTGTTCAATTTCGTCTTTGATTATATCTCTTTGTTGCATCATTAATTTCTTTTGTTATACTTAAAGATAACAATAATAGGATTTTGATTTTTAGGAAAATAATTTTTTCGACGAAGGCTTACTAATCACTTATTTCTTTTTTGATATCTTGAAATGAGAAGGATTCCCATTTTAGTTTTTCAAGTTTTAATTTATTAATCAAGTTTGTTTTATATTCAGTGGTGTCTTCTTCTCTATAACCCCTAAGCAGATTCAATCGAGCTTTAATCAAGTTTAACTTGGCTGTTTTAACGTTTTCCGTCTTTTCCACCAACTTTTCTTCTGAGCAATTTTGCCTGATACACTTAAGGAAGTCCAGTATCTTTTGGTCTAAAATTTCAATTTTTCTGGTGGGATTATTTCTGGGAGGATACGTAGGCATTTATCATGTGTTTTTATTGTTTGATAAATTTACTTCAAAGGAATCTTCAATCCCATCTCCTTTTTCATAGTAATCAATGCCTCCGCATTCCCCCTGGCATCATCAACAGGATGATGCGTATGCTTCGTTTTCCTTAAATGCTTAAAATTTTGAAAAGTATCAGAAACCAATCCTTTATACAAAGAACCCAAATTCTGAGAAGAATGCCCAAAAGGATTTCTACCTATAAAATGATGGAAATACCAACAAACAAACATCCAATCAAAACCATTATTATCACTTATAAAGAATGGCCTTCCCTTAGAGTTTTCCTTTATCCATTCCTCAAAATTCAGCATCACCGTTTTAGGATCATCAAAGACCATAGTTTCTTCCCTTGAAAACCCAGAAACCTGAAGTGCCTCGTCAATATACTGTTCTGATATCGGTTTTAATTGTCCATAAAAAGTCCGATCTAATTTTTCGTCCATCAATACCGCCCCGAATGAAATCATGGAATAATCTCCCGGAATAGGCCCATCTGATTCAATATCTACCATTATATAGCTCATTGTAATTTTTTTAACTTATTTTGAAATGATACAATTAGATATACGCCCTTGAAGAGTATTTAGTTCAGTTCAAGAAAATGACTAGAAAAGTGAAGATTAGATTTACGATATTCACGATAGAAGGCTACGTTATAGCAGCGGGTTGTGAATGGCCAATCATGTGGGTGCGGGTGACGGCCTGAGTGTTTGAGCCTTTGATTGGCCGAGAATTTTGCCTACTTTTTTTCGACTGAAAAAGTAGGTCGCCGAAGGCCT
>CAZDTI010000092.1:0-22937 GCA_964508085.1 uncultured Saprospiraceae bacterium
AGCCTTAGTCCGGCAAGGGCTCTGAAAGCCAGATGAGAAATCACTTTTTCATCCGGTTCGCAGTATAACTTTCTTACTACTGTGTTTTTATAAAATGAGATTTAGCAAATCTTAGAGATTTACTAAATCCAGATTCGTAGTTAGTAAGACTATCTTTCTGGTTAAAAAAATATCTCGCCAAGGGAATTTCCCTTTTGGCTTAGCTCCTTATTCAAGTCTTGACATTTTTTTCAAAAACGCTAATCGGGTGCATCCCAAAATATCGCTCCTGCGCTACGATATCTAAAGGGGAGCCTCCCTCCGCTGCAACATCCTGGGAGACACCCTTTTACCCCGTCTATTGACGGGTTGAGTCATATTTATGTTGAGGGTCAACTACGTGTGATACATCTCGCAATGTCACCTCATTACAATCATTCAAATCTACTTCATAATGGACCGGATTACCCAACGTAACAAATTGAAATTGAAGAACCAGATGTTCTAACCCTTCTTGATATTCCCAGACAAAGCCATCAGAATATTCGTCAAGAAGAGAGGAATACATGGTAAAGCTGCCCTCTGACGAGGCCGTTCCTGTCCCATCCGCGGCAAAGGTGACCATTTTGCCATCTGTTTGATCATTGACGTTGAGTACAGACCAGCTGCCGACAATGTTTTCCGTAATCATTGGGCCACCGATTTTAGTTTTTTTATGATTCGTTTTAAAAAACATTTGTAATTAATTCATAATTCTCTTTATTCGCTATAATCCAGGTTCTGGTATCTTTCAATGCTTTTTTATAATCATCTGTTTTTAAATCTCCGGAAGAGCCGAGTTCTAGTGGTATGTCTTTGATGTAAGGAGCGATGGCCTCCATCACGCGATAACCACATTCGATATTTCCTCCTACGTCCGGCCCTACTGGCCGACAGCTTTTCTCGTCACTGAGGATGATGTCGAATAAAAAATCCATGGTTTCTTTTTGGCGAGCATAGACCAATAGAGGCACTACACTAAAGACAAATTCATCATTCACTTTTATCTTCTTTACATTTCGCATCAGGTTCTTTTTCTTGGCTTCATCACCTGCACGAGTTAAAGCCATATTGATCTTTTGGAAAAGCTTCTTGTTTCCTTTTTCTGCAACCCGTAGTTCATCCAATGGGGCCCAGAGCTGTAGAAATCCGGCCAGGGCAATCCACTTGTCTTGATGATTTTGCTTTTTCTTTATCATCATCGCTACTGTTTTCTGTGCAGAAGCATCGAAGTCTTCTTGCTTGAATTTTTCGAGGCCTTTTGTGATTCTTCGATTGATGGAACCAGAGCCTTTCGGAGCGATCGCTACCAGTTGATTAACGGCTGTTTTTCGAGTCGCAGCGTTTTTGTTATTGGAGCCTATATTGGCGCAGAGACGAACAGCTTCTCGTTGCACTTTTTTATTATCGGACTGGAGATAGCTTTCCAACAAGGTGATTACGTCATCTTGTTGGTAGTAGGCCATCATGTCTTTTTTATTGATGGTGGAGGTTTCTCCTTTGGCTAATTTATCGAAGTGGGTTTTTACTTCGGTGCTGCTTTGTGCCAGACAGAGCTGAGCAATGAGGCAGCAGATTAGTAGGGATAGTGTTTTTTTCATTATGTGTTATTTTTTATTATTTTCTTAGCTATTTCTGGATATGCTATGTATCACCCTTATCAGCTCATTTCTCGTTATCAATTAATCCTTCTAATCTTTTAGCTATTTCCTCTGGACTCGGTAAATACTCTTTTAAATTGTCTGGAACTGCTTTTTCTATTGTATAACTCGCTACACCCATTGGATGATCTATCATTTTCAAGGCATACTCCACTACTGTTCGATCTTTGTCTTTGCATATCAATATACCTATCGCCGGATTTTCGTGTACTTTCTTTTCCGCTTCGTTTAAGGCTGTCAAGTAAAATTGTAATTGCCCTACGTATTCAGGTTTAAAACTAGTCGTCTTTAATTCTATGGCTACCAAACATTGTAAGCCTCGATGATACAATAATAAGTCAATAAAAAAATCTTGTGCTCCTACTACCAATCGATATTGATTACCTATGAAAGTAAAATCTCCCCCCATTTCCATTAAAAACTTTCTGATATTTTTCACTAAACTTAATTCTAGCTCTCGTTCTTTATATTCATCACTCATTTCTAAAAAGTCAAAACTGTATTCATCCTTTATAGCCAATTTTGCCTGATCCTTATATTTCTCCACTAATGCTTTATCAAAGTTAGTCTGATTGAGTAAAAATCTTTCATAAGCCTTTCCTTCCATCTGGTGAATTAGAACACTCTTTGTCCAACCAAACTGTTTCGTCATCTTTATATAGAACTCTCGCTCTAACACATCCGAAGATTTCTCAATAATCACAATATTATGGCTCCAGCCTATTTGTTGCACCATTGGTGCAAGTTTTTCATTATCCTTATATTGGAGGTAAAATTTACGCATTCTCCAAAGGTTATGAGTTGAGTAACCACTCGCTCCTGGATATGTTTTATAAAGATCTTTTGACAATTTTTCAACTACTGATTTCCCCCAACCATGTTTATTTTGGCGTTCTATTATTAAATGACCTATTTGCCAATATAGCTTGATCAACCCTTTGTTGACTTGCCTCAACGCTTCATATTGAGATTTTCGAATCTGCTCTTTTATTTCTTCAAAGAATAGCTGATAATTTAATTCGTTTATTTCCATTTTTAACTTGATTATTCTGAATGCAAGATACGACAATAGAATTACTTTAATGATAAGTGAGTTTTGTGCTTCCGCTCGCTCGGCAAATGTTCCGGCATTTAACCTTCCCATGGCCTCTGGCCACTGCAACACAACCAAGAACACAAACACCACCAAACCTTCATTTTTTCAAAGAACTTCTTCTATTATTCACGATTAAAAAACAACATAGTTACAACCAAAAACCCTCTTTTATTCTCCTCGCGACGCTATGCTTATTTTTATAAATCATTCCTTCTTTTAATTTCGTTTTGATCGAATATTTTGCAACCTATCGTTTTGCGGCTTTACTGTTATTCCCTTTTAGTGGCCAGAGGCCACACGAACAGTTCGGTTAAATGCCAGAGCATTTACCGAGCGAACGTGGGGTTCGCAGAGGTTAGGCCAGCGGTAGTTTTTTTTTCATTATCTTCTTAGCTATTTCTAGAGATCGTAAGTATAATTCTTACTAAAAGTAATAATCCAAGACAAACCCATAATATCGTTTGAAATGTATTTTTTTTAGGCTTTTCCATTTTTAGCGACTTTACAAATTAAACAGGAAGTACATAGTGTTCCAAACAGTTTTCTACTTAAATACCTTATCCATTTCATTTCCTAAATTTGCAAAACGAATCATCTCTAGCATTGAATCAAAAGATTCGTCATATTGATTTATTAGTTTAGTAAAAGCCTCGTCGTTTGTCAGTATTTTCTTAGTAAAAAGATCGATCGGATTATCTATGATTTTTTTGAAGATGGCTCCGTATGCTTTAGTTTGTGCGTCTTTACTCGATTGCGCATCACTTATATATCTGTCAAATAACTCTTTATTTTGTAAAAACTTTTCTCTTAATTTCTTGTAGGATTCTCGTTGTTGTTCAGTTGGATTAAAGTCTCTAGACTCTTCTACGACTTGATTGAAGTTTGATGCACCTTCTATCATTTGAACCAAGCCCGCTTCAGATATTCTATTGTTCAACAAAAAATCTTCTAAGGTATATTTAATAATTTTAGCCTTACTTTCTCTGACTTTATCTGTAATTTCCGGAGGAACTAATTCAAAGGCTTTTTCAATTTCCGCATCGTTTTTTATAATTTTTTCTCTAAGCTCACTATAGGATTTTTCATACTTTGGCAGTAAAGGATTCTCTACTTTGCAGCTTAATGAACAGAACATTATAGCGATAATAAATATTGGATAACATTTTTTATAAATCATATACGTTTAATTTTTAGGTCGTTATTACGAATAGGCTAATCACTCTTTACTGTGTAGTACGGCACTCGCTTCAAGATTAGTCTAAACTTCTTTTCTGATCTTCTGAATAGCCATTTTGTTTTGTCGTCGAATAGAATTAAATATTTTAGAATAGCCGTTTATGAAGGAATATCGATCAAACTTTTTGGTCGCTCTATCTCTCCATTTTTTATGCGTTTGTATATATCCTCAAATACAAATAACGCTTTTTCATAATTCATTTCTTTTCTATTAGCATGATTCTTTAAAGCTAACAACTCTTCTTTATTCTTTTTATATACAAGCTCAAAGTCAGGACTATCAGCACAATAGGAAATCATCAACTTTTTAAGCCTATACCAAAATACAGGGTTTGTATTTACCATCGCATCATTTTCACTATATGGCCCTTTTCCTGAACCATTATAGATTTGATTTAATTTTTTGAAATTAGAATCTAAATCAAATTTATCTTTAAGCTTAAAATAACTATCAATGATATATTCGGTACATCTCTTAACTAAGTGAGAATCTTTTTTATCTATAAAAAACTTTCTTGGAGTATCTTCATATTCAATTTCACTCGCATTAAAAGAAATCGTAAAAGAACGTTCACGGCTAGAACCTGAGTATTCTGGATAGTAATCTAGCCATAAGTCCTCTATTAAATCAATTCTTCTACAAAAGTTCATTTCAACCATGAAATAATTATTAAACTTATTTTTATCCACAACAGAAAAGGCAACAAAGTTCGTATAATCTTTTTTTCTTTCATAGAACGACATCATGTAATCATTTTCAAAACTTTGATCTATTTCTTCCATAAAATTTTTAAGGCTCTTTCGAACTTGTTTGTTTAATTTTAAGTCTGTCATTATCATATTTTGTTCTAATTAGGAGGTGTATGTTTAGACTCCAAAACCACATTCGAAACTTGTCCTGCAGATGTAGAAACTTTTGGACCTAATTTATAAGTTTTAATCAATACTATTTCATCACCTAGATTAATAGTAGCAGGTCCTTTTTTATATCCAATCGAGGTAATTACAACCTGAGCCCCAGTAATAATTGTTTCATTAAAATCTATTTGTGCATCATTTAAATCAATATCAGTACCGAGCTTAGCATCAAAGTAGATTACCTCATGTTTATTAGGCCCTATCGTTCTTAATAATAAATAATCAGGTTTTGGTGATACCTGTACTCCACTCGCATTGGTTAAAGTAATAATAGGGTTCTCTAATAATGTCGTGTAACCTCCTCCAGACTGATTATAATAAGATAAAAGTTTATTTTTTACAGCAGGAGGAAATAAAGAGAAATTTCCTCCTGGTTCAAAAGCATATTTCATTTTTGGTGTAATTCTTAATTCCTCTATCTTTGTCCCTAAATATTGATTGGCTAAGTTTGCAGTAGAGTTTGTATAATCATCTAGTAAAGGTACTTCTTTATTTTCTAATAACTTTTTAAAATCTGGAGTCAAATTCATCGGAGAATTCGAATAGTGTTTTCTAAGTAAGGCATAAATCCAATACTTCGTTTCTTCAAGAAAAGCTTTTTCGTAATAACTTAAATACCTGTAATTATTTTTAATCTCGGTCACCAAGTTAGGATAATCCACGTTATTCGCCAAATCTAATCGTAAACCCTCTCTAATATTTTCTGGCATATTAGTTAGGTTCTCAACAGTAACTATGCTTCTTCGAAGAGGGGAATATTCTTTTACAGATAGCCATCCAGAAACAAGGGATGGATTGTTTTCCATTTTTATTCTTAAAAACTGTTTTGCTGTCAAATCATCTGCTAAATTTATGACATCATCAATTGTAAAATCTGGATTTTGATAAATTCCATTATCAGGTTTATAATTTTCACTTCTCATCAACCAATACGCCTTAGCCCTATTATCACCAGCTGGAATATTCGCTAAAAAACTATTGTAAAAATCAATTCCATCCTCTTGTATTTTGGTCAAATTAGTCCAATTAATCGGGGTAATTTCATGGGTATCCATGAACTCCCAATAGTCCATATACTGGTCAGGATTATCTGAATCCTGTAAATTCTTAACTATTTGATAAACACCATTTTCCTTTCGCTTTAAAAATTCGACGAATCTATCTATCTGACCTTGATTCCAATCGGGACGTAATTCTGCTATTCCCGCCCTGAGGTGCCACCAATCAGCACAAGTCGCATTATGAACTAAAACACCCTCTGTTCCTACAAAGTAATTATGAAGCTGTTCTACTTCAAAATTATGAACATCAAGGGTGGAATCTATTGCCTGTACATCATCGACGACCAACATAGCCCCGGCCATTGTCAATAGCCTCATCCCTTCCTTGATTCGACTTGCCTCCAAATATTTGTTCAGCTCCGGCACGTAAAATGGGTGCGAATTGGTTACCGTAATCGTATCTTGCCCTGCAATAATACGATTTATCTTAGTCCAAACTCGTTTGGTTTTATTTAGAACTCTGGCATGCAGCGTATCCTTAGTAGTCTTATCCCAGGCTACAACCCTGTCATTTTCTTCTACGTCTTCTATCCTTTTAGTTTCGCCATTTGGATAATGAACTTTTGTCTCAGCGGGAAAACAAGCTCCACCTCTACAAGCTCCATTACCACCAGATTTTATTACCGCAAAAATATCATTATCAGAAATAGCGACTACATCATCTCCTAGGAAAGGACCAGTGCCCACGTTATCATAAGTTGAGATATCAACGCCATTATTTCCAACTTTTGCAATGGCGTCTGGAGTACCATCTACATCTACCTTCACAACCACCGCATTTCCACTTGGCGGATCAACAGAAACGCCACCTGAAATCCACATATCCTCAAACCATTCCGCTAATTTCACATCGTCTCCCGCTAACAATTTATTATTCATTTTTTCCCACTTAGCCATTCTTCCTGGTTCTGCCAAGAAAGCATCGAAGCCTGGGTGAGTCTCCAAGTCATCTACCATCTTAGCTATCGCATGCTGTCTAACCAGTGGATCGATATCGCTTAACATACTACTAACACCATCATTTAATACCTTCCAGCCATAAGACTTAATACCAACATCTGCTTTTATCCAGGCGACGATACTTGCATCTTCTGCCATTATGAAATCACGATAGGCTGTAAAATCAGTCAGATCCCAATCGTTCATTACCGCAATTAATTCATTTCTCTTTGTTGTGGACAAGGAGCTGATTCTATTTCCAAATCCTAAAGCAAACTCAGTGGCAAAGTTCCATCCTTTCTGACTGAATAAGGAATAAAAATTAGGGAAGTCAGCAGCCGATGCAGGCCCCGTTATGGCTCTAAAGACGAGTCTATTAAGCGTTGCATCAAACATGACCTCTATATCTCCAAATATATCGTCTCCATTGTTATTCTTGTAGTGAATTCCTTCCATTCTAGAAACTGGGCTGTAAGACGTAGAATTTGTAACCCAATCATTGACGTCTGCAAGCTCTACTCTAGGGGAATTACCATTCGTAATCGTTACATTAATTACATCGTCGTAGGTTGCTCCAAAGTTATCAACGAAAGTTCCCTTTCTGGTTGTCCCGATTTTTTCTAGATTAAAGTCGAGTGCCGTGTTTACGAAAGAGTTTAAAATCTTAAGCCCGAGGATTTGGCCTTCTGCATGTTCAGCCGCAGCTCCACCACCACCAATACCAGCTTTTACATTTTGCAACCAGTCTACCAATGCTGCTGTTTTTTCCCTGTAGGTAGTTGGAAATTCAAGAACATAATGTTGGTGTAGATTTTTAGCTTTTGCGAAAAATACCTTTGAACTATTAGGAAA
This sequence comes from uncultured Saprospiraceae bacterium, assembly GCA_964508085.1. Taxonomy (GTDB): domain Bacteria; phylum Bacteroidota; class Bacteroidia; order Chitinophagales; family Saprospiraceae; genus CALGLS01. The sequence continues at coordinate 7,782 of CAZDTI010000092.1, forward strand.
AGATTTTACTATTTGTACTGCATCGGGAATAGCGATGGAAATACCTGCCAAGTCCCAATATTTAAGGACTTCCGCACTAAATATCGTATCACCTGTTATATCCTGCTCATAAACGGCAGCGGCGACAAGTATATCCGCAGCGGCATAAGTCGCATCCGCATATAGAATTATAGATCCACCTAATGTATTAGGAGATGTAGCAATAGCTATTAATGCAGTAGCAAAGTTTGTAGCAACCCGAGTTTTTAGATCAAACGTTGCCTGGTTATACCTTCTAAATAACCATTCCGCATAACAATAAGGTACAACTATACTTTGGCCCGCTTTAAATTTCTGATCAGTGTTTGGTATTGTAAATTTAGAGTCTCTATCAAAGGTTAGCTTAACATTTTCGAAAGGAAAGCCAACAGTTGGTGTAGAATAAAAAAATGAGTCAGCTGTAGTATCATCAGAAAGAGTTATTTTTTTCTCTTCTACCTGAAGCCTTGTTTTTCCTCCGTCTACATTATTTTCTACAAGATACGTATAGTGCCAAGATGCTACGTATGGAATAGTTGCATTTATTTTTAATTCTTGTTCCTGATCTGAATCTCCAAATCCATTCAAGCGAACAACCATATCCGCTAAAGTTGCGGCAAATTCATCATACCCATGTGGATCAAAGTGGTCTGGCAGAAGGCAGTCATCCATCTTATTATTCACCCTATGATAAATATCATAATCGCCATTGCCCTTGAATAAGTTTAAAATATCCGAGTATTCTTCTACTTTTGCGGACTTTAAGATCACATTGAATAAGTTCTCTTGGTCTTTCTCCCATGGTTTCCAGAAAACTCCCCCACTAAGGTCAAGTGTACTTAGCAGTTCTAAAGCTAACAACCTCTGTTCTGCCGTTAGATTTGAGAATTGACATTTTTCCTTTTCATGCCACTTGAAAAAAAGATTAAAGAGTTTTGTCGCTTCTTCAACAACTCCCGTATTAGCAGGATCTAAAGGCCTTGTAGGGTAAGCGGTCTCGAAGTCTGTCCAAAATGTAGCCCAATCATTTTCAACTGCTCTTTTATAAGTTCGATAAATGGATTCACTCTGTGTCTGCCAAAAATCAAGTTCTCCTTCTGTGCAGAAATCTATATTATTAGGGAAATTACCCCCATGCAATAGACCATAACCATCAATCAAATCTTTTTGAATCGATTCTAAATCTCCAATGTAATCGTCATCCTGTCCACAATCCTTAAAAAAGCCAGGGTAAGCACTTATTTGATGCGCATGAACGAATGCATAGAGTGAAGTCTCACTATAACAATTAGAGAGGTCATAAACGACTTCCAAGAATTTCTTTGCCTCTAAACTATAGGCTGGATAAGAGATTGCATTCACTGGTTTTTCATCCAAAACCGTAATATCCCTGTACAAAGCATAGTCTGAAACAAAGTCACCTCGTCCAAGGTAATCTACATTTTCAGCTAAATCTGTAATAAGAGTACCGGTATGGGTTGTTGTGGTAATGTGGTTAGATGAATTTCCAATTGCAACTTTCTTTAAATTAAATATAACTTTCCCGTCTTCCTTAACGCAGGGAAAACCTAATAAAGCATTTCTATCGTTTAACGTTGTATAATCTGGTGTAATCTCATCTATGTAAGGAGCATCAGTTATTTTATCAGCATATTTCCTAAATTCTCCACTGCAAGTAAAGCGAGTAGTATATGTATCTGTTCCATTGGCGGAGTTTAATCTAAAATGCTTTAATGACCCAAAAGTCCCGATTTTAAGTTGATCCGTACAAGTTTCGCCATTAAGCCCAATGATTTCATCTCCTGTATTAAAAGTTACTGATACCGTGTTTGATGGTAAAGTTATTGGTCGACCAGATGGTGTGATAAAGGTATAGGTGTTGTCGTCTATATTTCTAAAATCATACAACTCAGTCATATTCACCACCGTCTGTGAATTCTCCTCATCACTATCAAACAAAGTAAAATTACTCTCCGGATCATGAATCAAGTCCCACTGATACTTCCGCAATATCGTACCCGTCTCTCCCAGATCCATCAAATTATCATGCGGTATATGCGCACCCGTAGCTTGGTCTTGTTGTTCCGGATTATCTTTATAGGTTTCAGAAGTATGCTCCAAATGGAAAGCACCATGCCCTAGCTCATGCGCAATGGTTTTAATCACTGTTGCGTCATTACTTGTGATAGCGCTGTTGTAAACAAAACCATACTTTCGCTTTTTTGGCATATAGCCGCGCTTCCCTGGAGACGAACAGTTCACTGGCAGCACAAAGATGTAATAGGTCTCATCATCAATGTCTTGAGTAGGACTATCATCCATAAAATCTTCAAAATCATTTATGATATCCGCCATCGGCTGATTGTAAGCAGACAGCCAGCCAGAAGGAAGGTCCTCCAATGGTCCGCTAAGCCCTGGACTAAAACCAGTGATATAACTTCCTCCTAAGTCTACTTCCGTTACCGCCTGTTTGTATATCTTGTCTAAGCCTGCTTGAACTATTCCGACTCCTGGAATTGGCACCTCATCAACCGTAACAATTTTCAACTTTATCTTTTCTTCTACATAACTCACCACCTTCACCTTACCTGCAATGTGAATGTGCGCGTCACCATTGTGGTCATGCTCGTCTTGAGCCACAGACTGAATGGCAAATACTTCTCTCACGCTACCATCCGGACCGAAGTGGCTGGCGGTGACTTGCTTATGCCCATCAGTACCAGATACATCAGTTGCAGTAACAGCTACTTCAGCAACATCTTTAAAAATAACGCCGGCAATACTTTCCTCGGCAGAGTCCTCCTCTTTTCGCTTGGCATTGACTGGACTATTGTCTCCGGATTTTACCGATTTCCAGGGAACGGAATACGGCTGACCAGCGATCTCGTCTATTTGTTCATAGTTGTTGGTATGCACAATGTACTCCTGTGCATCAAAACCATAAAGTTGCGGATTATCCGGATTAGAAGGGTCTTCGTAAAAGACAACCTGATAATCTGCCTCGTAAAGAGTTTCAATATGATCCGTCAATAAATTTATAGCCGAACACAGCTGATGCTGGCAGGCATAGAATGCGTCATTGTAAGCCTGCTCGGGCTGAGGAGGCGGTAAGCTGGCCATACAATCCAATGCAGCATTGAGGGAATCAATATTCTCCTGATCCATGAAAGGCACATCACCAAGAACGTTAGCAATATCAGTCCCTAGATCATAAACATCTTTATAATAGTCTTCTACCGTGGTGGCTTGTTCTGCTTTTGTTTTTAAAACATCCAAGGCATTGCCCAGATCATCTAACAAGTTTCCTCCGAACGGGTCAAAATTACCTGCAAAGTCGTCAAAGATGTCTTGTAGGTTTCCGTCACGTGGCACTTCCATCGTACCAGAGCTGACAACATAGCCTTCTGGAATAGTACCTTCTGGACAGTCCAGAATAGTAATATCTTCAAACTTATATTCTATAAGTACAAAGTTCAGGTAGGGTATGGGAGCTGTTCCAAATCCAGAGAAGGTACCGCCAGCCCCTACATTGGTTACGTCTGTGATGGTGACCTCAAAGCCTGCGATCTTTACTACGTCACCGATAAAAAGATTCGCTAATGGTGGGCAGTCTGGTACGGCTTCTGGCGTTGTTTCCAGACAGTTGAATACGTCGTCAGGAATGGTTACTTCTACCTGTATAGGAGGAGAATCATAGCCTCCAAGTTCACAAGTAGCAATTATAGAAATAAGATATGTTTCTCCAGTTGCAAAACCGTTAATATTCAATATATTAGTCGTTGTCGTTACTGGTTGAGTCACTTCATTTGGCGGAGCAGGAAGAACAGGGGTCCAGCTAGCAGAATAGCTGGCATGCAATTCATTCTCTACTAAGGTAATCTTAACATCATTTCCATTTTGGACAACGACCATAGGTACAGGAACACCATCACCAAAGTCCTGAGTTGCGACTACGGGTTCTTCACATTCGCAGTCTACAGGGAAGCCTTCGTCATTGAGGTCCAGATCGTCTCCACCGGGGCATATATCGTAATCATCATGTACACCATCGTTATCCGCATCATGAATAAGTATTCCTTTACATTCACATCTGCCAAGATCAGTATTAAAAACATATCTACCTTGTACCTCCGGATGCGGTGCGATACAAGGTTCTCCGAAATAGACCTCGGCATTATGCTGATTCACACAATCAGCATTCGTCTCTCCACCTGAAAAGATACAGTCAAATTCAGTTCCATTACTTGAATCCATATCATTATCAAAGAGAATAGTACCAGTTACATTCTCCAGAGGAGTCAAACCTGCAGGCTGGCCACTAACTGGAATATCCGTGATTAGGAGTAATACATTCTCCATATCAGGATTAGGAACATCTATGGTTATAAACATGTCTCCAGTAATAGCTCCAGGTTGGTTGACAACTATATCTCCATCAAAAGTCAAGTCAATCTCACTAATATAATCCGGTATACTATTTCGATCAATTAACTCATTTATGACCGGATTTGGAGTATTTGTAAATAAATCATAATCATTTCCTATTGCTAAAAATCCATCAAGAACATAATATAACGGCTCACAACCAAAGGCGGTGGCATGTCCTGCTTCTGAATAATAGCAGAATTGGCCATCTGAGAAAGCTATTTCTCCCAGATATTCATAATTACCACTAGCTGTAGTATGAACCTCATCCGGATCGATTGGAGGAAGTTCGAAGAAGGCTAAAGTCTTACCATTTACATGTTGAATATTCGTAACTGGGATATCATCAAAAGCGAACAATCCTCCAATACTAGCTTTTTTCATAAAGGTGAAGGAAATTGGATTCGGTATTTCCGCGATGGTTAAGTCCGGATTATTCCAGCTAAGGGTAATACCTGTGTAAGCTCCTTCTAATAAAAAGATCTTCTCATCTGGACAAGAAATATCATAATACGGTGGGTCACAGCCATCAGGGATAAGATCTCCATCATAATCCAGTGCGTCATCAAACCCAGGACATTTATCCATCTCGTCACAAACGCCATCGTAATCAGAATCGAATTCAAAGCCTTTGCATTCACAACCTGCAATCATGAGTCCGTATACGATACCATTTTCATCTGCAAATGTATTTTCCAAATTGGCCCAAATGGCATTTGGTACCCGCTCTTGCGGAGGTTCAAAATCTTCTCCTTTTAAATAAGATACCAGTCCTTGAACATCTAGTGGGTCTGGAATTCCCTGATATACATCTGGATGTTCTTCTAAAATAGTGGATAGCAGTTCTGTATTATAATTATAATCCAATATATCATTGGCCGTACATTCATTGTTATCATCGCATGGGGTACCTAATGTTCCATGTTCTGTAGGACATAGATCGCAACCATCTGGAAAGATATCTCCATCTTGATTAAGGTCATCATCAAAACCTTCACAGCGGTCATTCATGTTGCAGACACCATCATCGTCATCATCTCCGTCAGGAACGTATACACAATCACATCCTCCTGTAACATCATTGTATTGTAGGTAACTGTACAAAACACAGGGTATTGCAGGATCTCCAGGACAAAGGTCAGCCAGAACCAATGGGTCATCAGGAGTAACACAAACGTCATCCGGGTCACAGGCATTTGGAATTCCATCACCATCGTCATCCAGCAAATCGTTTCCACCATGGCATTTGTCAAATTCATCACAAACCGTATCGCCATCGCTATCGTAATTTTCGTCTGTGACACATTCGCAAGCGCAGTTTATTTCGCCATATACGGTACAGAATTCAGTGCTTGGGTCGGCATTAGGATCACCCATAGGATTGGGAATGTATGAAATACAAGTTCTATCGAATTTGAATTGGAGATACATTCCTACGCTAAAAGAAGTATTAGGATTAGAAAAATTGCAATCGCAAGCATCTGGAAGACCATCATAATCGGTATCTACCCAATCCTCCATGCCTGGTGTTGCATTATGGCAAATATCGAATAAATCGGCTACCCCATCTCCATCTGAATCCGCCATTTCTCCAGTGTCAGGATTTCGGATTAGGTCAACATTAAAAGTCAAACCATTATTACTCTCCATGTCAGCAGGAGTGATCGTAATTCCCTCCGTAGGCGTTCCATATACTTCAATATTTCCTTCCAGGAGCAGATTCGGATCCTGAACCATTTCTAAGAATAGATCTGAGATCTCCGTCATATCTAGGAATTGGAGAACATCATCGATATCATCATTTCTCAAGCATGTTGCAATAGATTGAATGGCTCCACAATAATCCAATACGGCTCCAATCGAGTCCAAACAAATAGGTCCGCAGCCATCTGGAACACCATCCCCATCTGTATCAACAAAATCTGGAAATCCAGGACATAGGTCTAAGGAATCACAGACAAAGTCCCCATCGGAATCTCCCACAAAGACTCCCGCACAAGCACAGGTGCCATCCTCTTCTAAATAGTAAACATCCTTATTGGTACAAGGGTCTCCATCATCACAAGGCCATCCTACATCACAGTCTGGCTCACAGCTATCGGGTATACCATCGTTATCAGAATCAATCATGGCATAATCATTCATTCCGGGACATTGATCTAAGACATCACAGACGGTGTCTCCATCGCTATCTCCAACATACTCCCCTGTACATTGGCAGCATTCGTTATAAGCATCATTTATTGTACAAGGGTCATAATCATTACAAGGCAGCCCCACTTCACAGGCGTAATCTTCTGTAGTATTATAAGTACAACCATCTCCACAAGTAACCGTCACCATATGTTCCGTTAGGGTAAAGTTATCTACCGTAATAGTTGAAGTGGTGTCCCCTGTAGACCAGAGGTAAGTAGCATCTTCACAGACTACGGTCAGTAATGGACTCAAAATATACTGACCTCCTCCTTGCTGACAGCGTTCTTTTTCAAAAACATATTTACTTTTACGATCAGGGCAGTCTATACTTATCGAAGTAAATTCGAGATCAGTTTCGAGAATAGCAAAACGGTTTTCATTGTTAGGTCCTACCCCTGATTCTAGAACCACTGTTCCCAAATAATTATTCTGGTTCATCCAATGTTGTAAATCATTGACCAATGATTGCAAAGGAGTATGATAGTCACAAGCTGCTAGGTTAACACAATAGCCCCAGTTAAAATCTGCTCCGGCTGAAGTATACTTACTGATAATGGTAGGTTCTGTATCACCGGGTAACAAAATTTCTAATTGTGAGAAATTGCATAGAGGCTCTGTATCAACTAAGTAGTGATAATAATCACAGACCTCCGAATTATTCGGAATAAATAATGGGCAAATAGCCATAGTTCCTTCACAACCTTCTGGAGTATCGTCACAAGCGTCTGGAATCCCATCTTCATCGGTGTCAATAGTATCATCTTCACCCGGACATAAGTCACAACCGTCAGGTACTCCGTCATCATCGCTATCTGCAAAGTCATTGAATCCTTCACATTGATCTATATCGTCACAAAAGCCATCGCCATCAGAATCCACTTTACAAACTATCTCATCGATAGGAGTTCCTACACAGATACAATATTCTACTCCGGGTGCTGGGGGGTGATTTGGAATAAGGTCTGGATTGATTATCCAAACATCGTAGAAGGTCAATGGATTGCCATCGTCACAAGAACCTTCTTCGGGGCAATCATCACAGAGGTCAGGAACTCCATCTTGGTCAGCATCCAGATTATCGTCACCTCCATGACAAATATCTAATGCATCACAGACGCCATCGTCATCCCAGTCTGAATAAGTTCCTACACAGTTACAATCCGCATCTAGCATATCATTAATCGTACACACGTCACCATCGTCACAAGAAGTGGCTCCTTCCTGGCTGACATAATAAAAACAACCATTAGAGCAGGTAACGGTAACATTATAGTCTGCTCCATCTAAATCAGTGACGGTAATGAAAGGCGTACTTTCTCCGGTAGACCATTGATACTCGGGATTTTGACAATCGTCTATTCCTTGAGGGTGTAAATCGTAGGTCGTTGTATTCTGACAGTTTGATCGGGTAATCCCAATAAAGTTCCAGGCCGAACTGCACATTTTATATGCATATTGAAACACAACATCTGTTCCCGAAATAGAAATTTGATCTGGTTGAGTTCCACCTCCATCTGTATACGAAACAGTACCCAAATACCCACTACCATCTAACCAGTTTTGTATATCGGCTGCAAAGGTGCTTAAGGGCGTATAATTACAGGCACTGGTATTTGTGCAATAATCCCAATTAAAAAATTGCTGTCCTATAGGAGATTCCTTATAAATCCAGAAAGATGAAGCTCCTGGGGGGTATACTCGCAAGTATCGCATATAGCAGGTTGGGTCAGCATCAAAGTCGAGGTTCATTGTATAATCACAGAGCGCAACTATCCGTTCTGTGGGGCATAGTGATATGGAAACTTCGCATTCTTCATTTGAGTTTTCACAACCATCTGGAATCCCATTTCCATTTATATCCTCATTATCATTATGCCCCGGACAGGCATCTGAAGCATCACAGACCCCATCTCCATCGGAGTCTGCAAAGGTTCCTGCACAATTACATTCTGCATCCAATACATCATTTATCGTACACACATTTCCATCATCACAAGTAGCTCCGGCATTCGAGCAATCATCACAACCATCTGGAATTCCGTCGCCATCTATATCATCGTTATCATTATGCCCTGGACAAACATCTGAAGCATCACAAACACCATCTCCATCGGAGTCTGCAAAGGTTCCTGCACAATTACATTCTGCATCCAATACATCATTTATCGTACACACATCACCATCATCACAAGTAGCTCCGGCATTCGAGCAATCATCACAACCATCTGGAATCCCGTCGCCATCTATATCATCGTTATCATTATGACCTGGACAAACATCTGAAGCATCACAAACCCCATCTCCATCGGAGTCTGCAAAGGTTCCTGAACAATTACATTCTGCATCCAATACATCATTTATCGTACACACATCACCATCATCACAAGTAGCTCCGGCATTCGAGCAATCATCACAACCGTCTGGTATCCCGTCGCCATCTATATCATCGTTATCGTTATGACCCGGACAAACATCTAATCCATCACAGACCCCATCTCCATCGGCATCTTCATTTGTTCCTGCACATCTGCAATTAGCATCTAAGACATCATTTATCGTGCATACATTTCCATCGTCACAAGGTTGTCCTACGTTTGCGCAATCGTCACAACCATCCGGAATTCCATCTCCATCGGAATCGGCATTATCATCGTGACCCGGACAGATATCTAATGGATCACAGACCCCATCCCCATCAGAATCTTCGCTAGTTCCAACACAATCACAATTCTCATCCAACCCGTCATTAGTGGTACATTCATCGCCATCATCGCAAGGTAATTTGTCCTGGCTGACATAGTAAAAACAGCCATTAGAACAAGTAACGGTGACGTCATAATCCTCTCCGTATATGTCTGAAACATTAATGTAAGGAGTCGTCTCTCCTGTGGACCAGGTATACGACGGATTCTGACAATCCTCTATTCCCTGAGGGTATAGGTCATAGGTCGTTGTATTTTGGCAATTTGCGTTAGAAAAAACTTCGACATAAAAATTTGAACTGCAAAATTTATATATAAAATAAAACATGACATTTGTTCCAGCAATAGAAATTTGGTCTGGCTGAGTCCCACTTCCATTTGTATAGGTAACAGTACCTAAATACCCCGCCCCATCTAACCAATTTTGTATATCATTTGCAAAGGTGCTTAAAGGGGTATAATTGCAGGTACTGGTATTTACACAATATTCCCAATTAAAATACTGCTGACCTAAAGGGGTATCCTTATAAATAAGAGTGGTTTCAGAAACTCCTGGTTCCTGCACTAGAAGATAATTATAGCTACACAATGGGTTAGGTTCAAATGGGAAGTTGATAGTAAAGTCACAGGTAGTCCCTCCTTGTTCAGTAGGACATACGGCTATTGGAATTTCGCATTCCGTTCGAGAATTATCAGTTTCATCAACTGCTCCGTCCTTATCATCTGAAGTAGTATTGTTATCCGTCTTCCCTCCTTTGATTCCTAATGGCCATTCATTGCTAAGTCCATTATTCTCGAATCGAGCGACTCCATTCAAATCTTTTGCCGTAACCTGAATGATGTATTCATAGCCTCTTTCTAGTTTAAAATCGGATGAAGGAATGGCTTGAGAAAGTTTAGTAGTATTCGTTGTAAAAACAACTTTCTTAGCTCCCTCGGTTTTCATTGTTGATTTTAAACCATCTTTTTGTCTGGATTGTTCGTTGTCAAACTTTGCTAAAGTACTATTCTGTTCTTTTTCGAAAAGTAGCTTTTCCTGTCTTTGTTGTTCTTTAAAATCTTCTTTTAAGCTAGCTCCCTCATTCAGACAATCCACAATTTGATCCCGTATTTCATCAAAAACATAATGGAGCATTCCGGTCTGTTGTGTCTCATAAAATCCCTGTTGATTGGTGATTAGTTGCTCACAATTCAGCCAGTCTTTAGCAAAAGCGGTTCTCCTTTCTTCCTGAAAGTTATTAAGTTGTGTTAAAGCGTCGGTTTGCCTTGTCTGGAATTCTTTTTTCTTTTTCTCTAGGTCCTGTTTGAATAATTGAGCCTTTTCATTTTGTTGTTCATTAAATTGCTTTAGGTCATTCTCTTGTTGGTTGGCGAATAGGACCGCATCTTCCTCTAGCGATGCTAAACATTTCCCGAGCGCCTCTTCTTCTGTTGTTAAATTGGCTTCAAGCGCTTCCAATCCTTTGCGATATTCCGCTCTGCAAGCCCTTTTTAATTTTTTAATAGTTGCCTCAGCATCAGCTAAATCAGCGGCACGTTTTTCTTTAATATCTTTTTGTTCTTTTTTAAATACAACTATTTTTTCATCCAGTGTATTTAATACAGTCAAGTGGTTTTTCTTCGCGAGCGCGATGGCTTCATTGTGGGCTACTTTTATTTGTTTTTTCTGTTCTTTATTAGAGGCATTCTTTAAATTCTCTTTCAGGTCTGCTTCCAACTGGTTTATTAAATCCTTATGTTTCGTCTCTCCTAATTCACGAGCCAACTTAATGATCTCTATTTCCTCTTTTATTTTTTTCAATGCTTCTGTTGCTGCTGTCTTAACAGACTTTTTATAATCATCCGCTTCTTCATTACAGGCCTTCCGTACTTCCTTTAATTCTTCTTTTTGGTTTTCAAAAGATTGTTCGAATGATTCTTGTGTACCACAGGTTTCGTTTTTCTCCGTTTCCAATTGTATAAGGAATGCTTCTCGTTCTTCTTTTTGGTTCGCCTCGAAATTAACTTTTAAGTCCTCTGCTTGCTTCTCATATTCCGTTAAAGCATCAGCCATTTTCTCATTAAAGCGTTCCAGTTCTTTAGTTTGGATGTTTTTAAAATCTTCTAGTTCTTTTTTTAGTTGACTTTCAAAAGTCGCTTTACCCGCAGCTTGATCTTCCGGGCAATTTTCCATAATCGCATTCAGACTACTGTCAAATGCATTATTATTAGCAAGCTGCTCTGCTTCAAAGGCTTCCTGACTTTGAAGAAATTCTGATTTACATTCTTCATTTAGTGTATTTAAAGAATTATTGAATGCTATCAGTGCCTCTTGTTGTTTATTTTGAAAATCATCTTTTTGCTCTTTTTGTTTTTGTAAAAATGCTTCTCGTTCTGTATTTAATTTGCTAGATAAGTCTTGGTAACCTGTGGTGTTTGTTACGTTCACTCCTGTTTGTAAAACATCTACTCGATAATCAATATTCAGATCATATTCATGCTTCTTTTTCCAACGGGTAGTGAAATCCTTTCCGCCTACTTTTACCTCGCTTAAATTCGGACCATAAATCTCTGGAGCTGGTAATAACAACTCATCACAAATACCATCGTTATTTGGGTCATAATACGGGGTTCCTTTACATTCACAATCCAAAATAATGCGATCATCATAGGTACAATCCTGACCATCATCACAGGTATCTCCCGGGATACAAGACGGAATAATTCTAAAGGTTTCTATCCGACTTTTCCCATTATTCTTGAAGGATACATTACCTTTTAAACTACTTATTTGCACCAACACGATGTAGTCTTGGTTCATTTTAAGAATAGGATCAGCAGGAGTATAGAGGTAGGAGTTCGCTATAGTGGTTGTCCGAAAAATAGGAGGAGTGACATTTATTATTTGATTATCAGATAGACCTTTTATTTTTTCATAAATCAACAATTCGTAATTTATTAAAGTAGCGGAAGTATGACGGGGCTGCCAGATAAAGTTATAAAACTGGGCACTTCTAGCTGTTATCTCTCCAACTGGAGCGATAATAACTGGCGGGTCATTTTCTTCTAGATCATTACCAGTTGACCATGTTGAATAACTAGCTCTTTTTTCTAGGTTAGCATTCAACAAATCTGCATTATCAGCAGAAAGATTATTTACTAAAACAATAGTAAAAAGAAAGGAAAGGAAGATAATAACGTGTGCCTTTTTCATTTCAGAATGGTTTTACAGATCTGTTTAATACATACGACTCCCAGGTCATTCGTTTTCATGTCGGACAAGTGACATTACGAATAACTACACATTGTTATACAACACAACTTAGAGTTATTCCAAATGAATAACTGATCGCTGCGACTTAAACAAAGTACAATCGAAATCCTACGAAATATTAGTTTTGTGTTTTATTAGACTATCTAGTTGGAGGTTTTTCTGTAGCTTAATTCAAAATAAATAGTTCAAAAGAGAACATATTGTTATTAAGATAAAAAGCAATACGGTGAATATATTGTTAGGTTACAGAAATAACACATATTAAACGTTTTATCCAAAAAATATAACTATTCTTAAAATCCAAATAAAAAAAAGAAAATTTATTATACGGGAAGAGTATATAACATAAAAAACCAATATAGCAGAGATCCTCTACGTTTCTGATACCTGCAGGTGGATATTGCCTGTCACGACTATCCAATTTATTTTTAAAACATATTAACTATCATAATTTGACTGGCATTTAATATATAATTCTCCTATCTTACAACAGCAAAAATTCTAACAGCTCACCTTATTAGTTTTTTTGTCAACATAACCATACTATTACATACCATGAGACTACCTAATCAATCGCTTGTATTGGTTCTGCTCCTATTTGGGTGCCAGCAACTATACAGTCAAGATGTAGAAGCCTTAATTAAAGAAGCCAAGGGAATAAAAGAAAAAGCCAAAGCCACCCTTAATGATTCCTTGAAGATTACGGGTGGCATCACCGCACAATTAGAAGCAAATTATATCTCGGGCATCCCACGCCGATCCGATCCCTTCAGCTACAGGCTAGGTGCCAATGTCAATTTTTCGATTTACGGTCTTTCCCTTCCACTATCCTTCAATTACGCCAATAAAAAGACAGTCTACAGATACGATTTACCATCGATCAAATTACCGCGTTATTCCTTTGCGGGAATGAGTCCTTCTTATAAATGGGCTACCTTGCATCTGGGAGATCGGACGATGACCTTTTCTCCCTATACCTTGTCTGGCCATGGTTTTAGAGGAATTGGGGCAGAAGTGAAACCCGGAAAAGTATATGCGGCTGCAATGTATGGCCGTCTAAGAAGAGCAGATGCTCAGGATTTGAATAGCATACAGGATTTGGAGCCAGCCTATAAACGAATGGCCTATGGTACGAAGGTAGGCTATGACACAGGGACAGAGCACGTCTTTGCAATTCTATTTAAAGGCTGGGACGAAATGAATTCTTTGTCTCTTGAAGAAACCGAGGAAGCACCAGCTCCTACCGATAATACAACACTTAGTTTACAAGCTAAAAAGCAACTGACAAAAATGATTTTCTTCTCTGTCGATTATGCTTTGAGTGCTTTTAATAATGATACCAGAACAGCTATTGACAGCACTAGCAAAGGCTATCAATCTATGGCAGGTCTATTTCAGCCTCGGGTAAATTCTGATTATTTCAATGCGATAAAAAGTTCAATAGCCTTAAAATTAAAGTGGGGAGAATTAAGCTTTAATCACGAATGGGTAGAACCTGGCTACCGAACACTAGGTGCGCTGTTCTTTAATAATGACTTTGAAAATTATACCATAGGTACTAATACACAATTGTTTGATAAGAAACTAAGCATTACTTCCAGTCTGGGGGTTGAGCGAAATAACCTACGTAAAACAGAAGCGAATACCGCTATTCGGATAGTAGGCTCATTAAATTCTACTTTACAAATAGGAGAACGACTGAGTATAAACACCACTTATTCTAATTTTAAAAACACCAGCAAACAGGGTTCTTTATCTCAGACCCAATTAATGATCGATTCCATTGTTTTATCTCAAGTGAACCAGAGTGCTACCTTTAGTGCAACTTATATTAATGGAGAAGAAAAGAATTCGACCTCTAGTGCAAGTTTTTCTTTTAATCAGTCCAATAGCATTCTTGGTGATTCTGTACAATCGGATCAGGCAACCATAAGTTATGTGGCGAGCTTAACGCATTCTTATGTTTTCACAGAGTCGAAACTGACGCTCACCGGTGCCATCCTTAGCAATATAAATTTATCGGCAACAAGAGATATTGCGACCTGTTCACCAACATTTAGCATCAAACGGCCATTCTTAAAAGGCAAACTGATAACAACAAGTAGTTTTTCTTATATACTCATGTTCACCGATAAGATACATACGAATACCATTTTGAATTGGCAGCCCGGCGTAAATTACATTTATAAGAAAAAGCACAATTTCGGTTTGTCATTTTCTCTAATTGATCAAAATGTTAAAGTAGTCCCAGAGGAAGGTACTAATGCTAGCTTTATAGAATCGATTGGGCGTCTGAATTATAGCTGGAGTTTTTGAGTTAATTATTTTCATTTGATTTTCTTCTATCTCGTTTAAATTTCCCAATTATTGCCGCTCGTTTTTCTAAAATTGGAATTGCTGTGTTCCATAAAATTCCTGCGATACCTAGCACTATGAGAATGATTCCGAGTAACCAGAATTTCATTTCAAAAAACGTAATATCGGTAGCGAAATGAAGACATTCGAAAATTTTTTAAAAGTGGGCGAACCGTTTTGACAATCCGCCCACGAAGAGCATTTATG
>CAZDTI010000093.1:0-22932 GCA_964508085.1 uncultured Saprospiraceae bacterium
TTTATAAACTGTTATTGCATGAGACAACTTAAAATTACAAAATCAATTACCAATCGGGAAAGTCAATCCTTAGAGAAGTACCTACAGGAAATTGGAAAAGTTGATCTGTTAACCCCCGAAGAAGAGGTGGATTTAGCTAAAAAAATCAAGCAAGGAGACCAGGCGTCCCTTGAAAAACTCACCAAAGCTAATCTCCGTTTCGTAGTTTCTGTGGCCAAACAGTATCAAAACCAAGGTCTATCGCTCTCAGATTTGATCAACGAAGGTAATTTGGGTCTTATCAAAGCCGCTCAGCGTTTTGATGAAACCAGAGGTTTTAAATTTATCTCTTACGCAGTATGGTGGATTCGTCAGTCTATTCTTCAAGCACTCGCAGAACAATCTCGTATCGTTCGTCTTCCCCTCAATAAAGTTGGATCCTTAAACAAGATCAACAAAGCTTTCTCTGAGTTGGAACAAGAATACGAAAGAGAACCCTCTTCTGAGGAATTAGCGGAGATGCTAGAAATACCGACTGAAGAAGTTGAAACAACACTTGGGGTTGCTGCCCGCCACGTATCTATGGATGCTCCATTCGTAGAAGGAGAGGACAACTCTCTATTAGACGTGTTGGAAAACAACGGAACACCAGGTACCGACAAAGCCTTAGAATACAAGGAGTCTTTGAGCCGTGAAATCAACCGCTCACTTAGTACCCTTACTGATCGCCAATGCGACGTTATCAAGCTTTATTTCGGTATAGGTATCGAACACCCAATGTCTTTGGAAGATATCGGAGATAAATTCGGTTTGACCAGAGAACGTGTTCGCCAAATCAAGGACAAAGCCATCAACAAATTGCGTAACACTTCTAGAAGTAAATTACTTAAAAATTATTTGGGCGCTTAAAGCCCTCACCTGTTTTTTGTTTGGAGCTTGGATAAGCAATTATTTAGCCCTGAACCATGACAAAATATAACTAAAATAACTGCTGCACCTCGGATTGATTTTCGGGGTGCTTTTTTTTGCCTGGGGCTTCAGCTCCGGGCAAATGGGAGTTCGACTCCTCCAGAGTCTTGCGCGGAAGAGTTGGAGTACTTGGCAGGGGGTACGTGCAAATAAAGGGTTCCTCTTCCAGAGTCTTGCGTATGACTTTGGAGGAGTCAAATCTCTATTTGCGTGGAGTCGCAACTCCTCGCAAAATGTCCAGAGCTTTATGTAAAAAAATACCTCGCTTAGAGCTTAGCCAAGCGAGGTAGGTATTTATTTGTTTGGTATGTGACTCTATTGTTACAAAATCACTTTTCCTATTCTGGGTGTACGTGAAATTCTACGGTTTCCATAACTTCACCTGCCCCATCTTTCCCCCAAACCTTTGCTTCTAAAATCCAGTCGGTGTGTCCTGTGACGCCGTTGTCATTAGATAAGATTAAGTTGTCGTGGTATTCGTATTCTCCACTTGTTTCGTGTACATGCGCTTCTGTTGGTTGGTTATATACCTCTGTGTTGTCTTCTTTGTTGTAGACACGGACGTTCACATGGTGTACCGGCTCCCCTGCGTGACTTTCAAAAGTTACGTGAATGTGCATGGTGTCAGAGACTTTTTTATTGTCTATAGTTGGCGCATTTATATGTGCGTGGTAATCGTAGTCTACGGTTTCTTCAGTACTGTCGTCGTCGCTGCCGCAGGAAAAGAAGAAAAGACTTGCTAGAAGGAGGGTGCTTAATGTGCTTAATGAAAGTAATTTAGTCATGATTATAAGTTTATAAATTGTTTAATGAGCCAAAAAGTATTGGCTTTGTAATTTAATTGTTTTGAAAAAGTGTTTTCTAAAATAGGAAAGACAGCTGACAGCTGATTCGTCCTTTTACTTCTGTATTTTCTGCTGCATATGCTACAGCGAGTGGAATGCCGTATGAAAGGCCGGCAAGCCATTTTTCTGTTTTGATGTTGATACCCGTATAGGCTAGTAAAGAATGTCCACCAGTTTCAGGAACCGCTTTGTTATTTGCAAAACGATCTTTAGCCAGCGACTCAAGTCCTAAACCAACATTTGGAATCCATTGGATCTTCCCCGAATCCCAGGCTTTGAAGCCCGTGATTCTGGTCGTGAATTGATTGCCGAATTTATAGCCAGCCTCCGTCTTTGTATTCAGTTGATAAAGTGCATTCGCAACGAGGCCTATTTTCTGATAAGTCCAAACAACATTGGTTTGAGCGGTATATCCGAAAGCTCCCGTTCCGAGGTTAAAAGATTCGGGAAGGTTTTTGTCGTGAAGGTCTTTATCATATTTGCCAGTTGGAACGTTGGTGCCTACTCCAGCTTCCAGGTATAAATTGGTATTCCAAAAAATGGCTTTATTCGCAAGGAGTACATAAGCGGCACTTATGGAAATATCCCCCAAGCCCTGTTCGATTTGTTGCTCGTTTTCTACCTTCCTGATTTTGTAAGCAAAAGGAAGTTGGACCATCAACCGAATCCTTTTGGTAATGGAGTATCGACAGGATAAATCCAATTGATGAAAATTATCCTGCACCGTATAACCGCGTTCTGTAGTGGATTTAAATGGAGAGACATCGTAGCCCAACTTGATAAAGTTGCTTCGATAATCTGTCAATAATCCAATTCCGATATTGCCGACACTGGAACCGCACACATCGCAGGATCGCAATGAATGAGGAGGTAATGCCGCACAACAGAACACGATAAAAATTATTCTTTTTATCATATCTGTAATTTGAACTAATTAATAAAAACAGTAACTACTCAGCACCAACAGGACATGGCCAAGGCATATCGGCATATCACAGAAGGAAGGCTGAAGAATTACAAAGACTTAATTAATTAACCAAAATCGGGTGGACGGAAAGTGTCGGAAAAGTGAAGATGTTTGTAGTCTTCATTAGGGGAGACAAAATTATTTTTCTTTGTCGAAAGAGCTACATCAGAATGGACATCAAGATTTGTAAAAACGTAAGCAGTATTTGTTCGTTCCTCTTTGTCAGAAATAGGGAACTGAGCCTCTTGTTCTTTACTTTCTTGAATGGTTTTATTCAAATAACAGGTACCGTAACATTGCAATTCAGAGAGATCTCTATTGATACAAAGGTGCTTTGCAATATAATCTCGGTTTACCTGAAAATGCGCATAGATAATCAGATCCTTTAGCGAAGTTGCTAGGACCAATAAACATAATGATATGCTGATTATTCTTTTCACACCGCAAATATAAGAATTGTATTGCTACGAAACACTTGAATATTGTCATATAAATTTCATAAATCGAGACTCATTGGTGTTCCTTTTGCGAATCATCCGCGTAATACAGGGATTGAATTTTCTTTTTCCACCTTAGAAGACTTTGAAGTTGGAGTTGAGGTAGCTCTTGAAGTTGAAAATGAACCTACCTAAAGTAGTATTTTCAAAACCTTCTCCGTAAATTTGCACCGTTTTTAACTACCTACCGTACTATATTATTATAAACTACCATTTACACTAGCATTGTTCAAAATTACCAGTTAGTGCTATTTTTCAAAACCATTTAATCTTTACCATTCATGAACGAAAAAGAATTATTGCTCCGAAACCAGGCCGATGCCTCTTTACAGGATTGGAGAGAAAAAGAAAAAACCGCCCTTGAACTACTCAAGGTTGCTGGTGATCTTCGATTTGACAGATCTATTGAATTGGTCATCTTCCGTCGAAATATCTATGATGGAAGAGCAAGCGAAATTTTGAACAATCATTTGTTTGCACAAAACTATGTTAACCAACCCTTATCAGTTGATTTAAGTTTAGAATTAGCAAACGCCATTGCAGCAATCCCTGACCTTGGTCCAGCCAAATTGGATATTGGAAAATTAGGGGCTGAGTGGTTAGAGCAAAAAGGGGAATACAAAACAGTCGTAGATTTTATCCACGACAAGTTGAAAAATAACATTACTAATACAAGTGACGACTTGAATTCAAAAGACGTTGTCCTTTATGGCTTTGGTCGTATCGGTCGAATAGCAGCACGTATCATTATTGGTAATACAGGTAGGGGAGAGCAGTTGCGATTAAAAGCTATTGTACTTCGTCAAAAAATGAAGAACCGGAAAGAAGAGGCAGAAAAAAGAGCAGCATTGTTAGAAGAAGATTCTGTACATGGAAAGTTTCGTGGGACGATTGCTGTTTCTGAAGATGGGGAAGAGTTAATCATTAATGGCAATCGAGTAAAATTGATTTACGCTGGTAGTCCAACAGATATTGATTATACCACTTATGGAATTAATAATGCACTTGTCATCGACAATACGGGTGTTTGGAGAGACAAAGAAGCCTTGAGCATTCACCTTCGTCCAGGGGTTGATCAGGTTTGTTTATCTGCACCAGGAAAAGGAATTCCAAATATCGTATTTGGTGTAAACCATAAAACATTCAGCCCAGAAGAAGACCGGGTATTTTGCGCAGCTTCCTGCACGACTAATGCCATTGCACCGATTCTAAAAGTCATCAATGAAAACCTTGGGGTTCAAAGAGGACACTTAGAAACAATCCATGCATATACAAGCGATCAAAATCTTTTGGATAACTTCCATAAAAAGCCAAGAAGAGGAAGAGGCGCTGCTGTAAACATGGTACTAACGAGCACGGGCGCAGCCAATGCCGTAAATATTGTAATGCCGGAATTGGCCGGTAAGTTGACTGGAAATGCTGTTCGAGTTCCGACACCAAATGTATCTCTGGTGATCTTGAACTTAACCGTAAATGAAGAAACTTCTGTAGAAGCGCTAAATAAAATGTTCAAGAAAGCTTCTATTCATGGAGACCTTATAGAGCAAATCCACTATTCTGATTCTACGGAGTTTGTATCTACACAGGCTGTCGGAATGACAACAACATCTGTCTTCGATGCGCCTTCTACAATTGTATCACCGGATGGTAAGAACATTACGATCTATGCATGGTATGATAATGAATTTGGATACACTAGCCAGTTAGTTCGATTGGCAAAGTATGCCGCTAAGGTGAGACGTTTTTCTTACTATTAGTGGAAACTAACATGGAAGGAAAGGAATATTAGTTTCTACTTTCTTTGTCTAGAAAATAAATAATAAAAAAACGATTAACTGGTCTTAGACTGGTTAATCGTTTTTTTTATAATAATATGTAGTTGATTTTAATTAGAAAGGGACACCGCATTGTTATTATTCGTCTCATCACATTCCCTCACCACTAGATACGGATCCAACTGTATAATCAGCATAGAAGAGTATTTTGTTTTCTTGGTGATGTCCAGCCGAATAACACCAGTGTACACTTCTCCAGGTTTTAATAAATCCTGATCATTGATGAAAGCCCCACCGATAGGGATGGATCCTTTTGATAATTTTCCTGTTCTATTTAAGAAGGCTTTAATGGCAAGGTTGCCTTCTTTTTTTCCTGATTCTCCTTTAAAGGATGCGGGGCCTTTTCCATTGTTGGAAATACGATATTCAATAGTCGCCCATTTTTTGGTTTGGCGCGTTATGATCAGGGTGTCAAGTTTAAGATCAGGACAAAAGTTTCTGTCAATATAATCTTTGGCTTTTGAGTCGTCGTCTTCAACAGAAATAGTAAAGGAACTGCCTTTCTCTTCTTCAACTACTTTGCGCTTAGGATCAAGACGTAATTTCATTGTTTGTTTTTTCAATGATTGTCCTGCCTTTAATGTAAGATCATTGTTGAGTACTTGTTGGAGGATGTCGTTTTTATACGCCAGCAGCTCCGCTTCTTTAAGACTATTGTCAAATTCGAAGTAGATGGGAGGTTCTGTTGTTTTTCCTTTTTTGTGGAATATGGTTTCCCTCCCGGTGTTAATGAGCTTATATTGTAATTGAGCTGATTTAGATTTTTTCTTCTTTACGGCTATGTCAGCGACAACTATACGATAGCCATTATAGACTCGCGTGACGCTAGGTAAGCTATCTACCGTTATTGCTTTGGGACTTGAACAGGCACTCAGACTTTGTAGTAGCAAAAGCGGGAATACAAGGAATAAGAGGAGTTCAGTCCATTTTAAATTCAAAATCATTTTCTCAATTTGTAATCGAAGTATAGTTCTAGGTCAAAGTGGCTAATTTTGAGCCCTTTACGTATTATTTAGGCAAAAATGGCGCCGTAGGTAAAATTGGGGTTCTTCATTGTTTAAGGAGGGTAGATGAGGGTGGGTAAAGGTAGATAAGGGTTCCCTTAATTCGCAAATTTGCTAGTGGGAAACCCTTATCCACCCTCATCTACCCTTATCTACCCTTTTACACACTTAACGTAGTTTCCAAGCCTTTTAGTCGATTCCCGATGTCTTTTTGTTTTCCTTCGATCTGAGTAATTTGCATTTCTTCCTCTTTTAAAAGTGTGTCAAACTCCTCAAAATTGCCGTCGATCTTCTCTTTTATGTTTCGGATGTACTGATTTAGCTTAGTCGTCACCTCTCCTTCAAGCTGCTGTCGGCCTTTTTCTATCTCTGCCCGATAGCCGTTAATGACCTTTTTCCGTTGAATTCCCACAGAAACACCAGCGAACAATAATCCTATAGTTGTCAGGATACCACCAGTAATGTCAAAGACCATCCCATTGGTCACAGAAGCGAGAATGACACCAATGACTGCGATACCTGATCCCGTAGCGACATTAGGGGACATGGATTTATGTCCAGGGAAAAGTTCCTCATCAGTGAAGTTCTCTGAACGGTTCATAAATCGGGTAAAAGCTTCTTGTAAATCCTGAATGACATGCGTTCTTTTTTCTGCAATTTCGCTAAACAGATCGTGATTTTCTTTCAGAATGGTTTTGCTATTTCTAATTTTCAAATCGATCATGTGCGCCATTTGCTGAATGCTATCGGCGATATCAACTACCCCAGAATTGAGGCGGTCTTTCATGGCGGAATTGAGGTCACGCTCCAGGTTTTTAGCAATGTCGCCTAGCCATTCTTGAGCCGATTCCTTTTTACTAAAGAAAGAAGAAAAAGAGCGTTTTAGTAGCGTAAAGAAATTGAGGCCTTCGCTCAGTTCTCGTTCTGTTTTTAAGGTGATTCTGTCATAAGCCGCTAGCAAATTCTCAATTAGTGTGTTGACCTGATATTGTGATTTGCCTTCTTGGTCATCTAAGGTCTGTTGAATATCTTTTCGGAAAAAAGTATCCGCTTCCCATTGCTGTTTTCGGATGAGCATTCCTTGAGCAATTCGGTCGTTGAGATTTTGGGCTGTTTGCACATTGCTTTGTAATTTAAGCAAAGGTGCTTTTCCTCCCGTAATGTGCTCAGTGATGTAGCCACGAATATTTTTAAATCCGCTGATTTCTTTTTCTCCTTCTATTTCCTGTTTAGCTGAAACGGCAAAGACCAAGGGAGATTCAATGCCTTTATCTTTGGCATATTTTCTTACGCCTTCGGTATTGATCGCCAAATCTTCCGCATTCATTAAGTCCTTTTGCTGTAAGACAAAAACAATCTTCTTACGCCAGTCGTCGTGGATGTAATTAAAGAAATCCCAAGCCGATTGGCGGTATGGATTTTTAGATTCAAAAACAAAAACGATGAGATCAGAAGCCGGGATAAATTTCTCCGTAATCTCTTGATGGTGATCCACAATCGTATTGGTTCCAGGCGTATCTACAATGGCAATTTCTTTTAGGATCTCAACAGGTTGTGTAATCCTCTTCAGGAAGGGAGAAATGTCGGTGAAGCTTTCTTCAGCGCCATAAACAATCTGCTGAATGGTGTCGGTCATTGGCGAAGGAGCCACTTTACAAATTTCTTTACCCGCATCCAACAATGCATTGATAAAGCTACTCTTTCCAGCTTTTACCTCTCCAACGATGACGAACATAAAAGGCTCGTTAATACGATCTTTCAAGTCCTGAATCGTTTGCTGCAATTCATGGTGTCCAATGACTTTAGTAAGGTCATGTAATTCCCCAACGAGGGTGTTGATTTGGGTACGTTGATTTTTTAGTTTTTGGTCTAAAATTTCGTTCATGTATATCGCTATTGATTAGATTCTACAATACAGTTTTCCAAAATAAGAGCTGCTCCTGGCCCGCTGCAAAAAAGCAGGTCTAAGATACTCAAATTGCTCAAAAAACCATGTCTGTCCTCGAACGCCTGGGGATAATAGGCTGCTTTAAAATATTGATCTATTTTCTGTTTATGCTTTTTCGGATGAATACCATTGCGCCAATCTGCAATTTCGCTAGAAGGTATTGCTTGATATTCTGAAGTCAAATTGATGGAAATATCCAGTTGTAACTTTTTTGTTATCCAGATTAATAGGTCGTAATTAAAATCCCAAAGGTATTCATATTTTTTTTGGTAAAAAGCCTTTAATTCATCTCCGTAATATTCGAAGAAAGGACTGTTGCCATATGCGGATTGTATGGTTCGCCAATGTTGATTTTTCCAATTGGGGTCACTTTCCGAAATACGGGTTTGGCGGATGTCCTGTTGTTCGTTTTTTCCCTTTACCAAAGGGATGGAAAGCATTAAAATACCATTAGCCCCCGCAACATAACAGCGATTGCGATAGCTCCCTTTTCGGTAGTGTTCTTTTTGTTCTAACAAGATCTCTTCATGCTGCAATAACTTAGCGAAGTATTGTATGGGAGGAAGGTATTGCAATTCAATGAGTAATGGCATGGGGTAAAGGTATGGAAATTTTACAAGCTCTTTTCAACTTCAACCTCAAGAGCAACCTCAACTTCAATACCCTTAATACGCGCCCTTATGACGCGATTTGCTCGCGAACTTAGCGCATTGAAGCTGAGGTTGCATTTGAGGTTGAGATTGAAAAGAGGTTGAGATTGAAAAAGAAGTTCAAGAAATTATATAATACTTAGGTATCTTTGCCACTATGAAAAGCCTTCGAAAGCACCTCCATGACCTGGCCGCGGGTACTACTATATCCAACTCTGATTTAGATATGAGTATTACTACACCCTATCTTAACAAACGGGCGCTCTTTCCTGCGCAAATCTCAGCTATTCCTGATTCCAACTTAGAGATAATTGTTGTAATTCCAGCTAAAGATGAAGTGCATCTACTCAAAAGTTTGGAATCCTTGCGAGCAGCAAAACAGCCCGCTGCTTCAGTTGAAGTGATCGTGGTGATCAATGACTCAGAGAAAGATGAGGAGAAATTAACCAAACGCAATTCCAAACTTTTTGCGAAAGCTACAAAGTGGGCTGCCAATAACAGTACGGCCTTAAAGAAATTTCATATTCTTTACCACAGTGGTCTGCCTGCCAAGCATGCTGGAGTTGGTTTAGCTCGGAAGATAGGAATGGATGAAGCCGTTTATCGCTTTGCGCAAATAGAGCGAATGAATGGAATCATTGTTTGCTTTGATGCAGATACGCTTTGTCAGACCAATTATTTTAAAGTTATCCAACAACATTTTTCCGAAAGACCAAAGTTGCAAGCTGCTGGCATTTATTATGAACATCCTTTAGAAGGAGAGGAGTATCCCAAAAAGGTATATCGAGCCATTACTTTGTATGAATTACACTTGCGGTACTACACTCACGCGCAACGTTATGCTGGATTTCCATTTGCTTGTGAAACCATAGGATCGGCAATGATAGCTAGAGCAGATGCCTATCAACAGCAGGGGGGAATGAATAAGCGGAAGGCCGGAGAAGATTTTTACTTCTTGCATAAATTCACACCATTGGGTCATTTTGGAGAAATCAAAAAAACGATTGTTATGCCCTCTCCTCGACGTTCTGATCGGGTTCCTTTCGGAACAGGAAAAGCAGTGGCAGCTATGACGAAAAATACCAAGGAAGAAGTGAAAACCTATGCACCCGATAGCTTTGAAGACCTAAAAGTGCTTTTTGCAAAAGTTCCGGCATTGCGAAAATGGAAAACAGAAAATGCGGAAACAATATTGGGGGAGCTGCCAGCTTCCATTCAGGCTTTTTTAAAGACCATTAATGTAGATAAAAACCTATCTGAGATTATTAAGAATACTTCCAGTGCTTCCAATTTTGAAAATCGATTTTTTCGATGGTTTAATGCCTTTATAATAATGAAGTATGTTCACTTTGCCAGAGATAATTTTTATCCGAATGTGCGAGTGGAAGAAGCTGCAAGCTGGTTATTAAAGACCCACTCTAGAAAGCGTTTAAGAGGAGAGCAGACGGCGAAGTCGTTGCTACTGTTGTTACGTAAAGAAGACAAAAAGGCCAAAGATTTTTTCAACTAGCTAAAATAAAGGCTTCAGGTCATAATAAAGTGGGTTTGGCTTTTAAAAGGTAGTAGGGGGCCGCCAGTTCTGGTTCGGACTGGCTTTCTTCTAGTGTAAATTGTTGTGAATAGAGAGCAGCCTCATCTACCTCATCCACAATATCTACCCATTGATAAATGACAAAGAGCCAGAATAATAGATGATTGCTTACTTTAAAGCAACGATATACGGTAAAAAAGAGCTACTTTTGCGCGCATTTTATTATTAAAATAATTAAAAATCTAATTTCGATATGAAATCATTATTCTATTTAATCCCTGTACTTTGTCTGGCAATGGCATGTGGTTCAGGTGGACCATCTGTAGGCGGAAGTTCTGCTGCGTTAACAACTTTTGAGGACAGCCTTTGCTATGCTTTCGGTAGTTTGACCGCTGATGATTTAAAAACTCGAGGGGTAAGCCTTGGAGCTGATGCTTTCGGTTCAGGAGTTCAAACAGAATTGAATGGTACGTCTACGATGACTGAAGAAGTAATGTTCAGTACTTTTGCTGCTTTTTCTAAAGAATTGCAAACCGCGGGAGGTTCTTTTACAGAGGCTAGCCCAACAACTATTAACCTTGATTCCTTGTCTTATGCCATCGGTAAAAACCTCGGAGGCCAGTTGAAGACAGGAGAAGTAAAGGTTAACGTTGCTGCTGCATTAGATGGCTTGAAAGATGTTTATGCTGGTGCACTTAAAATTGATAAAGTAGCTGCTGAGCAAATCATGCAAACCTATACTGTCCAAACGCGTCAAAAACAAATGGAAGCGAACGCCGCAAAGGTGAAACCAAACATCGAAGCTGGAGAAGCTTTCTTAAAAGAAAATGGAGTTAAGGATGGTGTGAAAACAACAGAATCAGGCTTGCAGTACAAAGTGCTTACACCTGGTAAAGGGGCAAAGCCGGCACCTACGGACAAAGTATTGGTTCACTATGAAGGACGATTGTTAGACGGAACTGTTTTTGACAGTTCTTACAAAAGAGGAGAACCTATTGAGTTTGGTTTGAATCAGGTGATCAAAGGATGGACAGAAGGTGTTGGATTGATGAGTCCTGGTGCAAAGTACCAATTGTATATTCCTTATAATCTGGCTTATGGAATGCAAGGAAGTCCTCCAAAAATTGGGGGTGGTTCTACTTTGATTTTTGATGTGGAGTTGTTGGAGGTGAAGTAAGTAATTCTTGAATGTTGCTTGTGTAAGAGCAGTGTTGCTGAGGAGAAAAGCCCCTGGAACCTTTAAGTTCTAGGGGCTTTTTGATGTTGTATCTACTCTAGTTTTATTCTTTCTGTAAAATCGATTGATTCATTTTCTATCTGTCAAATCCTCCTTTCATTGCCACTGCAGCATTGAAATAGGCTTTAAGTTTAAACCTTTCAAACGATTGATAATTGCTCTTAAAAGTTATTATTTTAGGCTGTTGACACTATTGTATACACTTTTGCGACAAATTTATATGATCTAAACACTAAGGAAAGGGCGGCCATACTCGTATTCATATTATATTTTTTTAACTTGTGTGGATATATATGATGAAGCGAATAATCCTTTCCGTAGTCCTGTTTTGTTGGGTAGTCAATCTAAAGGCTCAAGACTATAGCACTAGTATAACTTCTTATACTCTTGAAGATGGGCTTTCACATAATCAAATTGATTGGCTTCATAAGGACAAGCAAGGTATGCTTTGGGTCGGTACTTTTAATGGCATTAATCGCTATGATGGTCAAGCATTCAAATACGTTGCGAAAGCTGATTTTTCACATGTGAGCCATCCAAATATTTTGGAAGACGAAGAAGGAGACCTGTGGCTAATTGAAAACAGAGAAAAAAGGAATTTATTCTTTTTCAATACCATCACAGAAGAAGTTAGAACCTTTGAAGAAAAGTTTGGAAAGCAGCCTCCTTTCCAAAAGGAAAAATATGCAAATGCGGTGATGTTAGCGAATAAAACAATCCTTGTCGCGACTACCGATCATAACTATGTTAGTATCCTTCCTAACCAGAAAGTCCAAAAATACGAACAAGACTTATCTCAACTTGTAATCTCTGCGCATCCTCAGTCTAATCAATATTGGTTGACAAACCCTAAGACTGCAATACTAAAGGATGAAAATCATCTAGAACAATATCAGTTTCAGGATATACCAGCGGTTCAAAATATCATAAGCGTTAATGCTGAAAATCAGTTGATATATATAGGTCTTGATAACGTTGTCTACACCTTGACTCCTTTGGGACAAATTACAAAACACGACTTAGATTATATAGAAGATGTTAAGGATCTCCACTCTTTTTATTATTCTAGAGATCAAGCAGAAGATCGAATTTTACAATTAAATGTAAAGGGTAACTTTCGTATTTACGATTTCGAAAATCCTAGGACTCTACTTTTAAAAAAGTATTTCAAAGAACTTGAGGTTTCCTCGATTTCTTCCGTTTTAAAAGATGATGAAAATGTTTGGGTTGGTACGATTAACGGACTTCTAAAAATTCAGGTATTACCTAATTATTTTAAAAGAGGCTTATTCAAAAATCCCAAATTGCATCCGCAGTTAGCCTTTAATAGCTGTCGGGGAATAATGGAATCTGAAGATGGCCAGATTTACGTAACTACTCGTGGAGGTATAATAAATGTGAAAAACGAAAAACCTTTTCTCAAACGAGTTGATTACAGCTTTCATAGTATGCTTTTAACTAGGGATAGTATTTTATGGACGAATTATAATCATCGAAACTATCGGAATGATTTACAGACTGGAGAACTACAAATTTTTGAAATGGAAGATTCGACTATTCCAGAAGGATGGAGTTTTTTTCAAGATATTATGGGTACGATTTGGGTAGGGACAGCGGCTGGATTAACTTGTTATGAGAATGGATACTCTAAATTTAAGAAGTATCAAAAAACCAATGCGTATTCCACGATAGAAAGCAGTATCATTTACGAATTTTTTATTGATCAACAAGGTTTGATTTGGTTACCAACCTCTAGTGGTTTATACCAATTGGATATAGAAGAAGGCGTTATTGAACGCTACTGGAAAAAAGGAAACGGAAAATTTAAGTTTCCGAGCGATAGATTACAGCATATTCATCAGGATAAAGACGGAATATTTTGGATAGCAAGTAGAGATGGACTAGTTCGATGGGACAAGAAAAATTCGGAAACTCAATTGTTTTCGGATCAGAACGGATTTACCAATAGTAATCTAAATGCGGTTTTTGAAGATGATTTTGGTTTTCTTTGGATGAGTAGTGACAATGGAATTATTCAGTTTCAAAAGGAAACCTTTAAAGTGAAAAACTACAACCTAAGAGATGGAATTACCCACCCTGAATTTAATCGAATTTCTCACTTTCAAGATGCAAATGGATTCATATACTTCGGTGGACTAAATGGCGTAACCTATTTTCATCCGCGTGATTTTGTAGCACTTTTTAATAAACCAGTAAATACGCCCTTGGTTCTTACAGAATGCAAGATATTCTCTGGTGAAAAAGAAAAACAAGAAGACCGTTTTGTAGAGGCTCGAAAAAACAATAAAATTGTTCTGGCGCCTGATGATCGATATTTGATGTTGCAGTTTGCTTCATTAGATTATTACAACGCTAATAAAACAACATACTCCTATGAAATAGATGGTGAAACTTGGGGTACAACCAAAGGAAATTCCATCAACATTAGTGCGCTTTCCTACGGTAGTCATACCCTGACCGTGAAAGCTAGAACAGGTATTGGCCTTTTCTCTTCTCAGGTTTTATCCATTCCCATCGAAGTATTACGACCTTTTTATTTGCAATATTGGTTCTTAGCTGTAAGTGGATTGTTTTTATTATCCGCCGTATATATTTTTCAAAAAATGCGAACTCGGGCTTTTATTCAAAGGCAAAAAGAGTTAGAAACGACAGTGGCAGAACGAACTCAAACCATCCAAATTCAATCTGAAAAGCTAAAAGAATTGGATAAAGCTAAATCGAAATTTTTAGCGAACATTTCCCATGAACTGCGAACACCGTTAACGCTAATTCTCAATACACTTAAAAATGACCAGATTGAAAAAATATTAAACAGAACAGATCAGCAAACTAAATTTGCCTATGATGAAATGGATGTTAATATCATGTATCGAAATGCGGATCGACTCCAACAACTCATTGACCAATTGCTCGATCTATCTAAATTAGAAGCTGGAAAGGTGACTTTGAAAGCAAGTCAAGAAAATTTTAAGACTTATTTAGAAGAGATTGTAAAAACCTTTCGAACCACCGCACAGAAAAAAAACATTGACTTAACTTTTAGTGCTAAAGATATAGAGATGCCAATTTATTTCGAAAGAGATAAAATGGATAAAGTTATTTATAATCTATTAGCCAATGCGATTAAATTTACTCCGATAAATGGAAAGATAGAAGTACAATTATGGCAAAAGGAAACAGCGCTTTTTTTTACTATAAAAGATAATGGCATTGGAATTCCAAAAGAAGATCTAGAAAATATTTTCAATAGATTCTATCAAGTAAAACGGCAAGATAAGCATGCCTATGAAGGCACTGGTCTTGGATTAGCTTTGGTTAAAGAATTCATCGAAATCCATTCAGGGAAAGTCAAGGTACATTCTGAAGTAAGTATGGGTACTTGTTTTGAAATTGCCTTACCCATTGGAGAGGCACAC
This sequence comes from uncultured Saprospiraceae bacterium, assembly GCA_964508085.1. GTDB lineage: Bacteria > Bacteroidota > Bacteroidia > Chitinophagales > Saprospiraceae > CALGLS01. Next base: position 14,900 of record CAZDTI010000093.1, read on the forward strand.
CTCAAAGTTGAAGAGAAAGAGCAAACCAAATCATTTCTCCCGAAGAATTCCAATCATAAAGTTGGAACTCAGGAATTAGAATTTACCTTGGAAAACCAAGAAATTGAATCCACTCCAAACAGCAGACCTATCCTCTTGATCATCGAAGATAATGGAGATCTCCGTTACCATCATCAAAAAATGTTTAGTGCCGATTACCAAATTGTCTTAGCCCAAAACGGAATGGAAGGCTTAGAGAAAGCATTTGAAATCATTCCTGACATTATAGTCTGCGACGTTATGATGCCGATTAAAGATGGATATGAAGTTTGTCAAACACTCAAGTCGGATGAAAAGACAAATCATATCCCAGTTATTTTACTGACGGCAAAAGTAAGACACCTGGATAAAATGGAAGGACTGACTGTAGGAGCCGATGATTATATTTCCAAACCTTATGATCAGAGAGAGTTAAGTCTGCGAATTAGAAATCTATTAGAGCATACCCGTCAATTGCAAAAACAATTTTCTTTGCAACAACAAGGACTGATTCTAAATAAACCTATTCTTACTCCTCAGGATAAATTTATAGAAAAACTCAATGTCATCGTTGAGGAAAATCTTTCTAATCGAAATTTCGGTGTAGTCGAACTTAGCGAAATCTTACTCCTCAGTCGAAGTCAGTTATTCCGAAAATTAAAAGCCATTACTGGTGGTACCCCTAGTAGTTTTATTCGGACCTACCGTCTAAACAGAGCCAAAGAATTACTAATTGAAGAAGACGGCAATGCCACCAACGTTTCCTATCTCGTAGGATTCAATCATCCTAACTATTTTTTCAGATGCTTCAAGAATGAATTTGGTATGACACCGGGTCAGTATATGGAGCAGATTCTTTCCTAGAAAAAAGAGGAGCAAATTTTTGAGTCAACAACTTAGCAAGGAAGCACTTGCTAACCTCCCACCTTGTTTTCCTCCCATTTTACAACATCTTCATAACCTTTTGCACAAATAGTATATACTCTCAGGAACAGAATTCGCAACTGATCCTGTCAAAGAAAGTATGCATTTAAAAATCTATCAAGTACAAAAAAAATATGAAAAAGTTCTTAACAACAACGATCAGCTGCCTGCTACTATTTCTAGTCTTTGAAACGCAAGCTCAAACTGCTAATTTAAGTATCCAAGGTGTCTTACGAACCTCCGAAGGTGGCGCCGTAGAAAACGGAGAATACGACTTAACCTTTAAGTTATACACGGAAGCCAATACGGGGAATTCAATATGGGATGAAACGATAGAAGACGTCAAGGTTAAAGGCGGTGTCTATAGTATTGTGCTAGGATCGGAAAGTACACCACTAGATGTAGCATTTGATGTACCTTATTTTTTGGGCGTAAGTGTAGAAGGAGAGGCAGAGATGATTCCCCGAGCTAAATTAACCTCTTCTCCTTATGCACTGTCATTAATTGGTGACGATAATATTTTTCCAAACTCCGGAAACGTTGGAGTAGGATCTGCAAGCCCTCAAAGTAAATTGACGGTAGCCAGGGAAAATGCAAGTCTTGGTTTAGACGCAGAAGAATTCGCAAATAATAACACATTGATTACGACAAAAGCAGATGGCCTTGAATTTTCTACAGAAGGAGGAGACAATGCTTATTACTTCGCTGGAGAAATCACTGAAGTCATGCGTATAAAAAAGAATGGAATGGTTGGAATCGGGACCAATGATCCTCAAAGCACGTTGCATATAGTAGGGGATGATGACCAAGTGAAAATTGAAGGAACAGATAATGCAAAACTTTTAATCTCAAAAACAGGGGTAAATGCGAGCATCGGATTTGACAGCCAAAGTGGAAACGATTTAGTTATTGCAAACCCAAATGGCAATGATATTTTAATGAAGCCAAATAACTCCGTTCAGATCAATAAGAACGGGGAAGCTTTGCAATTAATTGGAACAGACTCTGTTGCGCTTGCTTTTTATCCACAAGGTATTAATGGAACCTCTTCAGCAAGCATTGGATTTAATGACAGCGAAAATTCAGATGATCTTTCCATAATTACGAATGGAGGAGATTTAAGATTAAACACTAATGATGGACGCGTATTAGTGAATAAACAATTAGAGGTGGCCATTGATAATGAAAGTTTTGACTTTAATATTGGTCATCATAGATGGGTAGATGCCAATAATATTTATGCAGGAAATCCTTGGACCTCAAAAGCTGGAATTGTTTCTCACAAGACGATAGTGGCTCCTGTACTCAGAACGTTCTCCGATCAGCGAATCAAAAAAGATTTCAATTCTTCCAATGCTCAGGCAGATTTAAAAACTTTAATGCAAATCCAAGTAACCGATTATCGACACAAAGATGTTGTTAGTTATGGCAATGAAAAGAGAAAAGGCTTAATTGCTCAGCAAGTAAAATCTATTTTCTCAGAAGCAGTTAACCTTGATAAAGGATATCTTCCTAATGTTTATCAGTATACTTCCAAAATAGAATTAGACGGCAATAAAACGATTATCACAATGGAGGAACCACATGGTTTGTCTATTGGAGAGAAAGTAAAAATTATGGCTGATGGAGGCACAGAAGAGTTAATCGTTATGGAAGTGAGTGATGCCTATTCCTTTGGAGTAAATGCTAAGGAAATTCAACCAGATAAAAAAGCTTTTATATACGGAAAAGAGGTAGACGATTTTCATTCCGTGGACTATGACCGTGTATTCATACTTAATGTTTCTGCTACTCAGGAACTTACTCGGAGGGTAAAAAAACTCGAAGCCCAATTGGCGAAGTCAGAGAAAGAAAAAATTCAGCTTAAGTCAAATGAAGCAATTACAAATGATCTTCTTAAAACATTAAGTGCCAAAGTTGATGCATTAGAATCTACTTTCAATATGACTGGACAATAGGTATCCTAGATTTTTCTTTAGAAGAGTTCTCATGATGCCATTACCATTTTACGAATATGCAGTTCGAACTAAAAATAGCTTTGCTAAAGTATCAGCCGACTATGGGAGTTAGTGGGGACGTCATATTGAATTACGTTTATTTATCAATAACTGTTAAGTAGCTGTTACAGAAGCCTTCTTGGATAAAGGAATAATCAGACTGAATGAAAATCAATTGATTGCCGATATCAAATAATTGGATAATATCCTGTTCTGCAGAAAAAACAAGTTCTGAAGTGCCAGTACTTCTATTGAACTTATGAAGGTTCTTAGATTCCTTAATCATGTAAACGAAATTTTCATTTTGTGAATCGAAAGCATAGCTTGGACTAGAAAAAATATAATCATTTAGATTGCTCAGATTTTGACTGTCATATATAGAGAATTTTTTAGTGGCAATGAATGCATTCTTGCTAGGAGAAATAGCGATGGATTTATTTACTCCATTTCCAGTAATTGCATCAATGGAATTTAATGCTGTAAACTGTCCACTGTCGTTGAAGGTATGTACCGTAATTTCATGGTCGGATATTTCTAGAAGCCTGTTAGCATTAAAAGGATCGATCATAATTCTACGGATATCGTTATAGTCCTGTTCTTGAGCATTGTCTATTATTGTCTTGTCGAATCGAGACAGACTCATGATCGAATTAGCCCAATTTTTAGCGGTTAAGAAAAGAAAACCTTTGTCTGAAGAAACGACATCTAAGATCGGATAACCTATATTTATGACCTCTTTTGTTGAAAAATCGTTGAGGTCTAAAATCAATAAGTTGAAATTAGTTGGAAAACTAGAAGAGACTGGAGAAAAAACGAAAAGCTCCAATCCATTTCCAGCGTCTCCTACGTGTATTCTCATATCGGTTTTACTGATCTCAACTTCAAGAAGGACTTCGTGCGCTACAAAATCATATTTTATAATAGTCCGATCTGAAATACTTTCAGTGATGATCATATGGTTAGTTCCTGGAATAATGACCGCGTGGTTGGCGCATATCGAGAGCGGTTTATCCCTAGAAGTAACTTTTACAGTGGGGCTTAATATGTAGCGATTATCCAATCTTACGAAGACCTTAAAGTAAACATCGTTCAAATCTGTGAAAGGATTGATTTCGAGAGAGGTCTCTTCTTGCTGATAGAAATTAAAAGTCAAGCTTGGATCATTGCTATCGAAAACAGGAGGACTAGAAGTGTCAGGAATTGAGTCAAAAGATTGGACGATAATATATTCTTGAAAGTTAGAATTGTTCAGGGACTCCCATTCCAATTCGATATTATTTCCTTCTTGTCTGGAAATATTAAGCGCTATAGAATAGTCATCGTTCAAAGAAGTTTCTTCCTCTTTGCACGATTGGTAAAATAAGGCGGATAAAAAAGTACTTAGCAATAGTACTAGTCTTAGGTTCATATTAATTTATTTATGCAGAGGTTTTAATCGAGCATTACTGAGTGGTGTTTTTTATTATTTGTCTAGTATAGTGATGAAAGCATAATCGTTTGAATTTTCAGGGTCCTTGTTTATAAGGATAAGTTGATTTCCTATATCAAAGAATTTCAAGACATCGAGTCCAGAATGAATAGTGATTTCCTCTCCGGTTTGTATATTATACCTTTGAACTTTATTACTGTAGCTCAGATAAAAGTAGTTATTGTCTTGCGAGTCAAAAACATGTGATAGACTATTTCTTAAGGGGATGTTAACAGAAAATAAACTTTCCGTTTTTATTAAGGTGTTTCCAGTGTCAGCAATTAAGGTGTTTTTATCTGGAGATAGGTTAATGTCATTCTTTAAATAGCCGCTAAAAAATACTTGAACATCATCGGAAAAATTAAATGTACCATTGATGTGAAATTTATGTGTTTCTATTCTTGAACTTGAAATATCAATTAAAAGATTTGGGTCAAAAGGAGATAGCAGCAATCTACGAACTCCAGAAAGAGAAGATTCAATGGTGTCAAGAGCAATCAAATCAGACCGTTGCATGCTTACTACCTTATTATTCATTGCTAGAAAAAAGTATCCATTGTCTGAAGGACTAATATCTGTAATTTGACCACCCATATATTTTTCCACTTTTACTTCGAGGCTGTTAATATCTAAAATATGAAACTTAGAAGCCTGAGGATCTTGTGAATAAACAAAAACTTCCATTCCATTTCCCGCATCTCCAATTCGAATAATATTATTAGTGGAGGAAATTTCTTTTTCTGTTAACACCTTATGCTGCACAAAATCATACTTGATAATTTTATGAAATTCAGTGCTAATAATCATATGATTGGTTTCAGGAATAATAGCTCCATGAAAAAAGCAGAAGGGAAGTGCTTTTGCTTTCGAAGGTATTGTAATCGTGGGACTGTATATAAATCTGCCATCATCAAATTCGGCGTATACTTTATAATGGATATCTTCAAAATTAGAAATATAGTGATCGGTATGTTCAATCTTCTCTTGATCATCTGTTATGAAAATTTCGGTGCGGTTAATAACAAAATCGGGGAATTCAGCCACATCGGGAATGGAATCTAATGAACGAAAAACAATGTATTGTTTAAAGGTCGATACATTAAGAGGGTTCCATTTAAGTCTTACAGAATCATTTTCTATAGAAAGTGTAAGATTAAGAGGAGAGGTATTATTATCAGGGAGTGTGTTATCATCTTCTTTGCAAGATTGAAGAAATAAGACCAAAAAAAAATAACAAAATAAAAGAAGATATTTAAAATTCATATTTTTTAATTTAAAAACTCCGGCATGTCGTAAATACATGTCGGAGCTTTTTATACCAAAACTTATTTAGTCCTTGTAAAACTATTGTTTAAAAGGATCGCTAAAACGAATATCTGTTAAGAAGCTTTGATCCGTAAATGTTTTAAGAAAAGCAACTAAATCTTTTTTTTCCGAATTAGTTAAATTAAAACCAAGCGTATTGCCACCTCCATTTGTTAGGCGCCAATCCAAGTTGGGGTGGTCGACAACTCCTTCACTATAATGATCCACCACTTCTTCTAAGCTTTGGAACCGACCATCGTGCATGTACGGGCCTGTCACTTCGATATTTCTTAACGAGGGAACTTTAAACATTCCTTCCTGAAATTCAGAACCGTCGGCACCGAGTCCTTTGTCTACGTAAACTTCATCAAGGCCTATATTGGCCCAATCCTCTCCCCAACTTCCCCTAAGGTCAAAACCTCCATGACAATTATCGCAATTTGCTTTTGTCTCAAAGACTTGCTTTCCTCTGAATTCGGCGGCAGTATATAAATCATCATTCTCTGTTTCTTCAGCTAGATCAAATTTAGAATTAGCCGTGTACATCGCATTCAAAAACTGAGATAGTGCCGAAGCAATCCTATCTTGAGAAATTTCAGGCGTACCGAAGGACTGATTAAATAAATCCGGATAATAGTCAACATGTTTCAGTTTAGAAACAAGGTCTTCTATTTTTTCGAAACCTAACTCATTATGGTTTAAAATGGGTTCTAACACTAATTCTTCAAGACTATGGACGCGAGAATCCCAAAAGAAGGTCTCCTCTGTAATGCAATTTATAATGGACTGAGAGTTACGAGGGGTGTGGGTATTAATGACGCCATCACTTAGCGCTTTAGCATCGCTGAAGCCATTGTGCTGTTGATGGCAGCTTTCACAAGAAATTTCATTGCTTAGGGACAGTTTAGTATCATAAAACAATACCCTTCCAAGGGTAGCTCCTGCGTCAGTTAACCCCAAGGTACTAGGCTCATTGAACCCTATTCTGTCCGAAAAGGAAATATTGGAATAATTGTACAGTGTGGAAGGTAAGCTCAGTTGGCGTTCTGATTTATATACTTTAGAGGACTCTTCTTTATTGCAGGAAGGAAAACTAAGCAAACAAAAGAGGGAAAGTAAGAATAAACTTATCGTAATTTTTTTCATAGCTGAGGCTTTAATTTTTTGAATTAAACTATTATATCACAATATATGCGTTTTTTGTCTAAGGTGAAAATTTTAGCTGTTAAACTCTATGGTACTAGTAATTTAAAACCGGAATACAACATATAACGTTGCAGGAAGAAAAGTCTCCAGTTCCGCTATTTCAACCAAGTCTTCGGAATTGTCAAATTGCGGGAAATTAGTAAACTCTCGAATTTCTTTCTCTTTTTTCCTGACAAAATAGAAAGCACCTTCAGTATAAATACTTAAGTTTTTGTTGAAATGAAAATACAAGCCTAGTACTGGTCCGCCTCCCGTTCCCTTAACGGTTGTTTCTTGTGTAAATACATCAAAGCCACTATCTGCTACAAACTTTGAAGTATTATTTTTATAAATAAAATCTAATCCAACATTGGCAGACCAGCGATTGTGAAATTGGTTTTGATATTCCAAACCAATACGAAAATCGTAAGAGGAATTGGTCTCCGTATCATTATCTTCGAATTCATCTTCTGTTCTTTTTTCTTTTTTATAAGAAACGCCAATACCTGTGCGAATACCAAAATTATTAAACATCAACTTGTAAGTCAATAAATAGGGACTTATAGCAATGGAAGTATCACTTAGACTGATGATTTGTTTGAGAAAGAAAGTACTGTTAATGCCGACTTCGCTTCGGATGATTATTGGCTCCTTTTGTTCCTGAACTTGTGATTCGTCTAACGGTGGAATTTCTTGTGCCTGAGTAGTTGATAATAGGACAAGGCAATAAGTGAGGAGGAAGATGGTTCGTTTAAAATACATACTAATATTGTAAATTATTTTTTATATAAAATTTGTGATAAATCATTTTGGAGATGCCTGAAAAGTATAAAATTTTTATTTATCCAATGTTCTTCCAGAACAAAGATCCTTAATTGTTCTCTTTGTCTAATTGTTCTCTTTGTCGTGAACAGCAAGTAATACGGTAGAATAACCACTAGGCTTTTCCACTTTGGATACTTCGTCCATTTTTCAAGTGAAAAAGAGTAGGAGGGCAGGCTAACAAGAAAAGAAGGAGTAATGGTTTAATTTTCATTGTGAGAATATTCTTAGTTTTTAGCTTTATTTCTGATCAGTCATCTTCTTAAGGAAAGCCAAATCTAATTAAAAAATCAGAATTAACAGAATCAGATACT
>CAZDTI010000094.1:0-22912 GCA_964508085.1 uncultured Saprospiraceae bacterium
CCTCAACAAGTCATTCGTTGGCAATTGAAAGACGAACAAATATTATTACGCTCTGTTAGTTATAATTCAGTGGCCTCTGAGGAAGACCCCATCTATAAATCTTTGCGAAATAATAACTTCGAACCTATCGTAGCGGCCTTTGACCTCGCCGCTTATAACAAAGATTCTACAGCCTACGTCTTTGAAGTTTCTCCTTTATTCACTAAAGATGTTCCAATGATAGGCGCTATGAGCAGCCGTCAAAGAAAGAACTTTGAAATCTCAGGCTTAGATGCCAAACGATCTATGATCAGCAGCATGAAATCCTTCCCCAACAATGTAGAGGTTAGACATATCCTTACCTACAAAGGAAAAAAACTACCAGACAATAACATTACGCAGACGCTTTCTATAGAAATGAATCAGTCGTTCATTGTCTTACCAGAGGAGCCGATGCAATCTCGCTATTATGACGAGCGAGTTGGTTATTTTTCAATTTCTCAAACAGACTATAGTTCTGAAGCACATTTCACAGAAAGTAAAAGATACATCACGAAATGGCGTTTAGAACCAAAAGATGAAGCCGCTTACTTTCAAGGAAAATTAGTAGAACCTAAAAAGCAAATTGTATACTACATTGATCCTGGAACCCCAACAAAGTGGATTCCGTACATCATCCAAGGCATTAACGATTGGCAACCCGCTTTTGAAGCTGCCGGATTCAAAAATGCAATCATTGGAAAAACGGCACCCTCCGCAGAGGAGAACCCAGACTGGTCGCCAGAAGATACTCGATTTTCAACACTTAGGTATGTAACCACTGATATTCAAAACGCCATGGGACCTCATGTTCACGATCCAAGGACTGGGGAAATTCTAGAGTCTGACATTATCTGGTACCACAACATTCAAAAGCTATTGCGGAATTGGTTTATGACACAAACTGCCGCTAGCAATCCAGCAGCTCAAAAAGTAAAATTCGATGATGAATTAATGGGACAGCTTATTCGTTTTGTATCCGCTCATGAAGTTGGACACACCTTAGGACTTCCTCATAATATGGGGTCTAGCTTTGCCTACCCAATTGACTCCTTACGTTCTCCTACCTTCACTGCTACTCATGGAACGGCGCCTTCCATAATGGACTATGCTCGTTTCAACCATATTGCGCAGCCAGGTGATGGTGTTACAAATTTCTATCCTATGGTTGGGGAATACGATGTTTGGTCCATCATTTATGGTTACAAATTAGTCCGCGGTGCAAAATCTGCAGACGAAGAAAAAGCGACTTTAAATGCCTGGATAAAAGAGAGAGCCGATGATCCTGTGTTCCACTTTGGACGTCAACGTTTCAACACCTTTGACCCAACTGCACAGACCGAAGATCTTGGTGATGATGCGATGCGTTCCGGGGAATTAGGGATCGCAAATTTAAAAAGAATCGTTCCAAACCTGGTTAAATGGTCCGAAGAAGCTGGAGAAGGAAAGGACTATGCGCAACTCGACGAAATGTACGAAGCGGTCTATGGTCAAATGGGGAAATTCATTCGTCATGTTGCCACAAATATCGGAGGGGTCACCCAAAAAGCAAAGACAACAGAACAGGAAGGAGTTGTCTACAAGCCTGTTGATAAGAAAACGCAACTTCGTGCTATGGCATGGATGGATCAACAAATTTTACAAACCCCTACTTGGTTACTAGACAAAGAGATTTTACAGAAAATTGAACCGATGGGCGCCATGAATAGAATGCGTCGTTTCCAAAGTAGAGCGCTAGCACAACTCTTCGAAAAAGGTCGCTTAATACGTCTTGACGAAGCAGAAGCATTGCAAGGGTCTGAAAATGTATTTACATTGTTAAACCTATTTGACAGTACAAAATCTTCTGTTTTTTCTGAATTGACAACAGGTTCTGACATTGATAGTTTCAAAAAAAATCTACAACGTGCTTTCGTTGATCGAATGGCGGAATTAATGAAATTAGAAGATAATCAATATGACCAGTCTAGCATCAAAGCAATTGCAAGAGGAACATTGAAGTCTTTGCAAGGAGAGTTGAAATCCTCCGTGAGTAGGCAAAATAGTACCACTGGAAAATATCACTTAGAAGATCTGGTGGAAAGAATTGAGATGGTCTTAAATCCAAAAAAATAAGTTTCGGTCAAAAAATATTTGATAGCAACATATATGTTGTTTTAAGAAAAAATCAATTGAGCTGTATAGGAGCAACGCCTTGTTTTGGAGTCGTTCCTATACGGCTCAAATATATTGAATTTGTTTCTGCTAATTACAAGGACTCGCATATGGAATTGGAAGTTCTTAATAGGGTATTTTGAAACAAAATATTTGTAAAATATGGTCGGCAAACAAGCGAAGGCTAGTTTTAATTTAGCATATACTAAAAACAAATCTTACATTAGATTGAAAAAAATTATCTGTATAGTACCGATTAAATATTAAGCAATGCAAAAAACACTAAACCTTATTCTTTTATTTCTTTTTCCAACAATATTTCTACAAGGACAAGATTCCGGCACCAACCTCTTCGACAACAGCTATGTCCATGAGGTGAAAATCTATTTCGACGATCCTAACTTCTGGGAAACCCTCGTTTTCAATTACGACAACGGAATTTACTCCGGTGATTTTGAATATCTCGAGGCACCAAGTGTTTACATTGATGGAACTTTGATTGAAACCGTCGGAGTTCGACATAAAGGATTCTCTTCTTATTTTGCCTCTAATGAATTTAAAAAATCGTTGAAGTTGGATTTTGATCAATTCATTGAAGATCAGGAATATGATGGCCTTCGAAAAGTAAACTTAAACAATGGCGTGGGCGATCCTGCTTTTCTACGTGATCTTCTTTGCTACGACATGATTCGAGAAACGGGCGCACCAGCACCAAGAGTTTCGCATACTAGAGTTTACATCAATGATGAATATTGGGGGCTTTATGTTCTGGTAGAACAAATTGACAAAACCTTTCTTTCTGAGAATTTCGATGACAATGATGGAAACCTTTTTAAAAATAAAGGTTGGTCATCTTTAGAGTGGTTGGGCAACAATGTAAATGAATACAAAGAGAATTTTGACCTCAAAACCAATGAAACAGAAGACGATTGGACTGGTTTCATTGAACTACATGATGTGATTAATAACAGTAGTAATTCAGAATTCCAAGAAGAAATTCAACGCATTTTTGATGTTCCAAATTACTTAAAGATTCTGGCCATTGACGTGGCAACCAATAACTGGGATTCTTATATCGAACATGGACGAAACTTCTACTTATACCAAGCGCCTGATGATGGAAAATTCCACTGGATTCCTTGGGATTACAACTTAGCCATGGGGGGTGACTTTTCTACTTTTGGTTCTCCTGAGGTGCTAGATACTCTTTGTCCTTTCTTTGCTGGGTTTTCAATGGATGTAAACTATCCGCAAGTTAGTTTTGTTGATGAATCCACTGAAGTTCCAGAGTCCTGGTTTTGGGATTTCGGAGATGGAAGTACTTCTGATTTACAAAACCCAGATTATACTTATACCGCAGAAGGAATATTTACCGTTTGTTTGACCATGACAAAAACCTATCCTAGTGGGCTTTGTACCAAGACGCATTGTGATGAGCTGGATTTTTCGATGGCTTATGCTGATTGTCCATCTCTTCTTGACGGATCCTGTCCTTATGAGCCGACAGATCAAACCTTAATTCAAGTTATGGAAGTGGTAGATTTTTGTTGTAATTCCTGGGAATATGATTGCCAGGGTATCTACGATTTCTTTTATTCCGATGATGGAGGTCAAGGTTTTGGTTGGGATTTTCCCTTGATTATAAACAACCCACAAAAAGTGCTAATTGATCGGTTAATGGAGGTAGATGATTTTCAGGATTTGTATCTCAGTTATGTTTGTGATATGCTCGACAATAATTTTACGACTGATCGGATTTATCCCATAATTGATAATCAATCTTCGATCATCAGAGATGCTGTTTATGAAGACCCCAACTACATTTTTACGACCAATCATTTTGAATATGACATAAGTTATGGCGGTCAGGCAAATGGAACTACCATTCCTCAGTTAAAAGTTTTTGTAGAAGATAGAATTCCTAAATTAGAAATTGATCTTGACAATACTAATTACGACTGTAGTCCAGCCTCCTCCCCTATCTCTTTTATGGACATTGTTATCAACGAAATCGTAGCAGACAATGACAGCACTTCAGCTATCACTGATTCGAATGGCGAATACGACGATTGGATAGAAATTTACAACAATACAAATACAACTATAGAGCTCTCTGGCTTTTATCTCAGCGATGACAGCAGTACCCCACAAAAATGGGCTTTCCCTTTGGGTACCATGATAGAAGCGGATGGTTACCTCATTGTTTGGGCTGACAATCAGGGAGCACAAACAGGCTTACATGCTAATTTCCAACTTGACAAATCAGGTGAACAAGTTCAACTCATCCATCAGGATGGAACAGTAATAGATGCATTATCTTTTGGAGAGCAACAAACCAATCAAGGCTTTGCTCGGCTTCCAAATGGCACGGGAGAATTCGTAATTCAGGCCAGCACTTTTAATGACAACAATGAAAATTCTGTTTCTACAAATGAACTTACTACCAGTCCTTTTAGCATTTTCCCTAACCCAGCAAAGGAGGTAATTTATATTTCTTTAAATAGCTTGGATAAGTTGGAAGGTTTAGAAATTGCGATTTACAATCATTTAGGACAAACCGTTTCACCGTATCAAAAGATGCATTCGTCTACACGGCCATTACCTATTTCTGTGGCAAACCTACCTGCCGGTTTGTATAGAGTAGCGATTAAGGATACGGACGGGTTTATTGGTTTTGAATCCGTAGTTTTATTATAAGAAGTCCCTAACTTAGAGTTTTTGTTAGAAATGAGTCAAAAGTCAAGCTAAGGTTCGATCTAAGTTTAATAAATATCAACTGTCTAATCGGCTAAGAATATTGATTTGTAATCAATATTCTTAGCTTTCTTCTTCTCACCAAAATCGCGCTCTTCAAATCTTCAAAAATAAAGCACTATTTTTGTTAATATATTCTATCGTTGTATATTAGAATATAATACCAATATCAATAACCTAATATTAAAGTGAAATGAAAAAACTAAAACTACTACTTCTCCTTTCCTTCTTTACAAATATCATCGCAGCACAAAGCTGTTTTCCCAATGGTCTCTATCTTACCACTCAGATGGAGATTGACAACTTTGCCCTTGAGAACCCCGATTGTACAGAAATTATTGGAAGTCTAAACATCGAAGGTCCAGATATTACTAGTGTGTCTGGTTTAGCTCAATTAACAGATATTGGAGGTAGTCTTATTATTTCTGGTACCATAAGTTTAACGAGTTTGGACGGTTTAGACAACCTCGTTAGTCTAGGTAACACCCTTGAATTTTCCCATACTGGCTTGGACAGTCTGATTGGTATGGAGGGTCTAACAAGCATTCCTGGCGATTTGAATTTACTAATGAATGACAACTTAGTAAACCTTCGTGGTTTAGATAATGTCAGTAGCATTGGCAATAACTTTTTCGTAGACCATGAATTTCAACTAACCACTTATAGTGGTTTGGGCAATTTGGAAACCATCGGTGGTTCTTTCCTCATTCTAATGGGCTCAGGTGCTCCTTTTATTGGCATGGAAAATCTGGTAAGTATTGGAGGAAATTTTGAAAGTAGTATGGCAATTACGAGTTATGAAGGCCTAACAGGTTTAACCAGTATTGGCGGATCGTTTTCACTAATAGACAGCTATGGCTTAGTTAATTTTGAAGGACTTAACAACCTGCAAAGCATTGGTGGAGCTGTTGATATTTTCAACAATCAGTCTTTGGTTAGTTTTTCTGGTTTGGAAAGTCTGACTACTGTTGGGAATTTATTTAATATCCACAACAACACAGCGTTAGAGACATTGGAAGGACTTGAAAATCTTTTCCTTGGTTCTCCTGATTTCTTTTTAGAAATTATGCAAAACCCCAGTCTAAGCTTTTGTTCTTTACCAAATATCTGTTCGTACCTGCTTGCAAGTAATGGCAATAGCATCATTATGGACAATGGAATGGGATGCTATGATGATCTGGAAGTACTATCCTTTTGTGACGGATTTGGTAGAGTTTATCATCCTGTTTTTTACGATGAAAATCAAAATGGAACTAAAGAAAACAATGAAGCTTTTTATCCCTTTGCTTCTGTAACTTTCTCCCCCTCTGGAATTCAATCGCTTTCCAATTCATTCAATGGCGGAAGCGTATTTTTGGAGTACGGTGATTACAACGTTTCCTATGATCAAAACAACACCCCTGATTGGGGATTGACTACTTCGGCAGAAGGCATCGTTACCTTGAGTGACAGCCAACCAACCGATACGATATATTTCGGAATTTATCCAAGCAATCAAATTTCAGATAATAGCACGGCCATAACAGCTCCACCCGCGAGATGTAATGAATTTGTTCCTTTCACTGTCCTTGCTTATAACGAAGGAACCACCATTACCTCGGGAACACTTTGGTTTACAGTAGATTTAAATATACTTGATATTGATTTTATAGATCAACCCGACACCATTGTAGCGCCCAACAGGTATGGCTGGCACTTCGAGGATTTGTTTCCTGGAAATACAGTTGTAAAACACATTAGCTTGCAGATTCCTGGACCTCCAGATTTCCCATTAGGAGATCTAGTCAGGTTTGTTTCTTCCGTCGATTACGAAGATGTCAATGGCTTCTATAGTTCTGACGCTTTTCGTTATGAAGCTCTTGTTGAGTGTTCTTATGATCCAAATGACAAGCTAGTTAATCCGTCAAATCCAGAAGGTTATGCATTGTTAGGTGAAGATTTAATTTACACTGTTCGGTTTCAAAATACTGGAAATGCAGAGGCCTATGATGTGGTCATTAGAGATACGTTGAATGACAATTTGGATGCGAGTACCTTCACTGTTTTAAGCAGCAGTCATGAGTCAGTTTTAACAACTACACTGTCAGAAGACAAATTCATAGCTTTTACTTTCGAGGATATTTTCCTACCAGATAGTACCAGTGATTTTGAAGGGAGTCAAGGGTATGTAACTTATAAGATCAGAGCCATTGAAGGCCTCAATTCTTTTTCTAACATTACAAATACAGCAAGTATTTACTTTGATTTCAATCCTGCTGTTGTAACCAATACTACGGATAACATCATGGTAGAAACCTTTGATGCAGATGACGATGGTTCGCTGATTTGGAACGATTGTGATGATTTTAACTCAAGTGTTTACCCAGGTGCTACTGAAATTGTCAACAATGGAATTGATGAGGATTGTGATGGAGAGGATCAACTGGTAAATGATAAGGAGGTTGTTGAAAACCAACCTAGCATTTTTCCAAACCCAACGAAATCGGAGGTCTTTATTAAGTTACACACAATCAATAATGCAAAAATGACATTACAAGATTATTCCGGCAAAGTACTTTTAAGCAAACCGATCAATGGAAAGGAAACATTGAATATGGCTCCTTATGAGGCCGGTGTGTACTTGTTGCAAATTCAAAATAGTGAAGGAAGTTGGATCGAGAAAATTGTGAAGATGTAGACCACATTTTACAATCAAACAATAAATCAAAAACCTTCTAACGTGTAATTCACATTAGAAGGTTTTTGATTTTGATTGATCTTCCAATTTTCATTTAACTCCCCGAAGCCGACCGCCCCATTCCGGGAGGCATCAATTCATTTGCAACTTCCTTCAGTTCTTTCCAATCCGGGTAATCCTCATGCAAGGCAAGAATCTCTTCCGCATTCCGATCAATACGATGAATATGAAAACGACAAACTACTTCTCGTCGAATCTGGTTAGCAATGTGTCCCTGCTGTTTATCAAATAAGGTTTGATAAGATTCAAAAACGGACTCAGAGGCCATTAGAGGAACTAGGTCAAGCATTACTTCCCAAAATTCTTTACTTTGGTAAACATAAGGATTAAGATAAAACCAGTCCTGGTAAGACCAATCGAAGTAATTACCGGCTGCGTGAATTCGTCGTAGTGTATTTAAAAATTTGGTATTTTCCTTTTGTGCAGCATAACAACGTGCACGCAAGATAAGGTAATCTGTCTTTCTTCTTCCTTTTAACTTAGCAAATACCTGCTCAAATTTTTCATCGGCCAACAATTCTCCACATTCCCAGATTAAATCGCCTTTTTCGTAAAGAGATGCTTCACGCTGATCCAAACTATTTTCAATTTCTTCTTGTTGTTCAATAGCAAAATCATCATCAGGATCCATAGAGCGTGCTTTGATTACAAAAACCAAGGCTCCTTTATAATCACCCGTTTTGTGCATGCAGTTGGCCAACTCTCTATAAGATTCGCTGTGCTCATTATCGTAATGAATTGCTTTTCGATAGCATTCAATGGCTTTCTGAGGAGCATCCAACTCATAGAATGTCCAGCCCAAAGCATGCCAGTTTTCTGCTAACAGAGAAGAATATATGATTGGAGATTCTGATGCAAATTCCAAAGCTGGCAACAATTGATCTTTATACCATTCATAGCCTTCCCAAATGATTTGGTAATACCCTTCATTCGCAATCTTTTCTAAAACTTCTAAGGCTTCTCTTTTTTCCATAACAATATATTTGTATTTATAGCATGAGCTACAAATCATTAGTACAAATTGTGAGAGATTGTGGAGTCAAAATGGACAACAAGACTTGAGGTAGAAATGCTGTTTTGATGAACCCTAAGGTAAAGCCATTATAATGAGTCAGTTTAGGACGGGAGCCCTCAGTGGCAGTACAAAGGAAAAACAATCGTTTTGTCATTTCCTATTCCAAAGTACTTAGCTAATATAACGATAAAGAAACTAGAAATGAATTCTTCTTTTGAAAAAATGTTAAACCAATCGTTTTTTAACAAATACAAAAAGTTAAAATACTTATAAAGCATTGACAACCAAAGATTTAAGTATAATACCCTATATCGGGTAGAAGTCAAAATAGCCTTACGTTTGTCGTTATTTTAGTTCATTCGCCATTGTAAAAACATGGTAAAGGACTATGTTATAGTGGCCATATATGGATATGCTTTATCATTCAGACCTTAGTGACAGCCCGGGTCTGCCTTCCACTAAACAAAACCATCAAAAACTTGCTCAACTTTTGCCATTGCAACAAAAAAACAAGATTTTGCAATCATTCGTAGAAACTAGCTCTAATTGTTCATCTATCCTCAATAAGATACACCTATGTCCTCAACAATACGCCCGATTCTTTTTGCCAGTGGAATACTCGGAATTGTGATTGCTATGGCCTTAATGCCACTCAACAATGAAGTACGTGCTTATCACTCTGAAGCAGAATTACAAAGCTTCCGTAAAGCTAGTGTTATGAATCCCGTTGATTCATCGCAATATTTTCCAACTTCAGCACATTGCGATGGGTGTCATTCTACTGACCTTCAAGAGTTTGCTATGAGAGATAGTGAAGGCAACGATGTAAATATGTATGATGACTGGGCAGCTTCGATGATGGCAAACTCCGCAAAAGATCCATTCTGGAGAGCCAAAGTAAGCCATGAAACCTTGACACATCCAGCCTTTAAAGCGGAGACTGAAGATAAATGTACCACCTGCCACGCTCCAATGGGGAATTATACTTCAAAGTACCATGGAGACCCACATTACGGGATTGACGATTTGCTTTTAGATTCCATTGGCCTAGACGGTGTTTCTTGTGCAGTTTGCCACCAAATGAGCGAAACTGCTTTAGGTGATTTAAACTCTGGAGCTATGATTTTTGATACCACCAATAGAGCACAATATGGACCTTACCTTACTCCTTTTGGTGGTCCCATGACTGACTTTGTTGGTTTTAGCCCCGTTTATAGTGAGCGAATTCTCGATGCTGGTATTTGTGCTAGTTGTCATACGCTAGTTACAGAAACTTTCGATCCTGCTACTGGAGCTCCTAATGGCGATACTTACGTTGAACAGGCCACTTACCATGAGTGGTTAAATTCTCAATACAATGTCGATAATATCAGTTGTCAATCTTGTCACATGCCTCAGATAGAAGACTCAGTAGTCATATCGGATAATTTCAATTTTTTACAAGCTCGGTTCCCTTATGGATTACATGAGCTAGTTGGAGGAAATACAATGATGCTACAATTGATGAGGGACAATAGAGTTGCCTTAGGCATTAAGGCTACCGATCAAGATTTTAATGAAACATTGGCTTCCACTTTTGATATGCTTGAAAATCGAACCATTGATTTAGCATTAAATTTTGATGGTTCAACCGAAGACAGTCTTTTTGTAGAGGTGGAAGTAAAAAACAAGGCTGGACACAAATTTCCTTCTGGCTACCCAAGTAGAAGAGCTTTTGTAGAATTGCTAGTGGTTTCTACCGAAGGAGACACCCTCTTCCATTCTGGTCAACTAGACAGCAACTATGCACTTATTGATCATGATGCATATTTTGAACCTCACTATGATGTTATCACCCAAGAAGATCAAATTCAGATTTACGAAGTCGTTCCTGCTGATGTAAATGGCAATTTTACCTCTCTTTTAGAAAGAGCGGCATACTCTTTAAAAGACAATCGTCTCCCTCCAATTGGTTTTACTACAAGTCATGCCGTTTATGATACCACTTTAATCATTGGTAATGCATTGACAGATTCCAACTTTAATTATGATGACAACAATGTTGAGGGTTCTGCTTCTGATAGAATTCGGTACCATGTTTCAAGGGAAGACTACACAGGTGGTTTTGTAAAAGTCATTGCCAGAGTTCATTATCAGTCCCTTCCTCCTCGCTTTTTAGCAGAGATGTTTGAAGTCAGTACTCCCGAAATAGAAACCTTTCGAGATATGTTTAATGAAGCTGACCAATCAGCGGTTTTAGTTGGATCAGCTAGTTTGGATTCTGTATTTTTGGATGTAAGAACAGCTATTGAAGAAGTTAACTACAAGGTTAATGGTATTAAACTTTCGCCAAATCCGACAAACGATGGTTGGGTGCAGATTTCTTTACCTGAAGGGCATAAATTGTTAAGTATTGAAGTTTACAATTTGAGTGGTCAATTGATGGCAAAGCACTCAGACTTAAATTTCAAACTTCCACCTCAACAAAGTGTTTACCTCATTAGATTAAAGACGGATAATGGGGAGTTTGTGGAAAAGGTGCTGCGTGGAAAGGCAGATTAAAAATAAAAAATCGCCCCGCAATCATTGAACGCGGGGCGATTTTTTTCAAAGCAATTTACTCCCAACTATTGAATAATAATCTTCCCATAAAATCGCTCTTCATTAGTTTGAATCTCCAAAATATAAGTTCCAGAAACTAATGCGCTGGCATCCAAACTTGTCTTTGTCAAACCATTTATAGCTCCAAGATCTTTGCTTAGTAAAAGCTTTCCAGTAATATTTTTAATAGATAAAGTAGTCAACTCACTTACAAGGTTTAACTCAACCTGTAACAATCCATTTCCGGGATTGGGATAAACGTTGACGAAATCTGTATTTTCTAAATTAGTAGCATTGACTCCAATGTTTAATTCTACAGCTATTCTATCATCCACACAATCAAAATTAGGTGTTAGCACGTGCCAATCGTAGAAATAAAAATAACGGTTGTTAGATATATTTGTACCTGTGATATTTACTAAACCATTGATACTATAAGGGAAAGTTACGTTTTCATTGCTTCGTTGTAAGCGTGGAGAATTTGTTCCTAAGTTTTGCAGGTTAGTATTTGTATTAGTTCCAAATCTATAGTTGATGCCCGTTGGAACAAAGAAGTTTAGCTCAACCCTACTTTCACCAACAGGAATATCAACCAATCGACTATTTAGAACATCTCCGGCACTATTTCTAATTTCAAACAAACGTTCTCCAGCCTGATCAGTATAAACTTTTACAGAGCCGATATATATATCCTCTTCTGTATGAAAATATAATTCTCCATTAAAGGTACTAGAGCCATAAGGACCATTTCCTTCATACTCATGAGGCTCCATTACATTCAGGGTGGATAAAGAATTTTCGACATAGTAAGTAGCTGGTCCACTAACATTTGGAACAGTAAACGAAGCGCCTTGACCTAATAAATTACCACCAGTTTCTGCATCATACCATCTGATGTCATCCCCTGTTGCTTCAAAAGTAGCCTCCTCTCCCAAGAGGGCAAATACATCAGATGATTGCGCTTGAGCTGCAACTGGAAATACATTGACTTGTACAGAGGAGGAGGTGTAATCGCCACAATCAGTATCAATGGTAACGGTGTAATCACCAGGTTCTGTTACCATTATCGATTGTGTTGTTGCACCATTTGACCAATCGTAAGCATTTGCTACAGAAGAAGTTAACTCCACTGAATTCCCTTCGCAAAACACCAATGGACCTACTACAGATACTTCAGGGGTTTGATCTGCTCCTACTGTTACGTTAATAACCTGACTTAATTGGTAACAATCATTAATATCACCGATCACCACGGAATAATTTCCTGGTTCAGTTACTGTTATGTTTTGAGTAGTTTCTCCATTTGACCAAAAGTATTCTGTACCTGCAGGAGCCATCAATTCTACAGAACCACCACCAGTGCATAAGGTCGTTGAACCAGATGCTGCAATGAAAGGTAATTCTGGTAAGCAGTCTCCTTCTACAATTTCTGTCAATTCATTTACCGTAGGGTTCTCTATTACATCTACGATTCCAGAAGGCCACTTGACAATAACATGGTCTATCTGATCAGTAGTACCTAAACCAAAATGAGGGATAGCACTATTAGTAACTCCATAACCTTCACCAGAGCGTACTTCTCTAACTTGCATTCCAAATGGGCCATGAATTTCTACACGAGCCCCAATTCCATCCAAGTTACTTACTGTTCCAACTAAGTGAGCTTTAAACCAATTGTTATCATTACCATCATTAATCCATAGAACATCTTCGATACTTGATGGATTGTTAAAAGTATTGGCATAGCCAGCATATATATCCAAATGACCATCATTATTCAGATCCCCTATTGCACAAGACTCCATAGGGTTATCATTAAATGGAGCTGTTACTGCGGTAAAAGTGAGATCACCATTATTTCTGTAAAGATATTGTTCCGTCCCTGCCACAATTAAGTCTACATAGCCATCATTGTCAAAATCACGAAGGAACCCTTGGATTGCAAGACCGTTTACAATAAGACCACTTTGCTGCGTGATGTCAGTGAAGTTTCCTGCCCCATCATTCAATAATAATTGAGAAGGGTAATCATGGTTAGTAATAAAGCAATCATAATCTCCGTCATTGTCTATGTCTTGAAATTCAGAAGTCCAGGATTGCCAGCCAATTCTCAAACCATGCATCTCGGCTTGCTCTGTAAAATTATTGTTACCATCGTTAACAAAGAGCTTATTGATTCTTCGTTCATCGAATTCACTGTCTACAAATAATCTACATTTAGCAATGTATAAATCGGTATCTCCATCATTGTCAAAGTCTGTCCAGACTGAACCATAGTTCCCGGAAGAAGGTTCTCCAATGTCTCCGTCAATGGCCATGTCTATCCAGTAATTAGCGTTTGTGAAACCACCACTACCGTCGTTCTCATACATGAAACTTTCTCCATCATCATTACAAACAAAAACATCAAGAAAGCCATCATTGTTTATGTCTACGAAGTTAGAACCTTGTGCAAAAAAATTACCAGGTAAATCCGTCGCAGAAAATGTTGCTCCATCTGAGCTTGCCATGTCTATTTGACTAGCAGTATAACCACCAGTTAACATATCTGCAATCCCATTATGATCCGTATCTGCAATAGAAAGTGTCCACTGTTTTCCGCTTCCTGAAACACCTATATTTGACTCTGTGAATACTACACCATCTGAATCTTGGTAGAGAACACTTAGATTTGAGGCATTATCACTAAACCGAACAATGTCGTCAAGGTTGTCTCCATTCACATCTGTTACCCCTATTGCAACTCCACTTCTGTTAGAAGACGGTAGAAGCATATTGTTGTTGGTAAAATTAATTTGAGCGTTTAGGGGGCTACTCATTAGGAAGAATCCCAAAACAGTCATAAATATTGAGGTGTACAATTTCCTTTTCATAAAAATGGGTTTTAAGTTTTAATGATGTTCTTAAAGGTAATACAAAATACCGAATTGAAATTTAAGGAATTCATGTCAGTATCATTCGCTAAGATTTACCTGATGTTAATGTATAATTTAATGTCATTCAGCAATATAACAAATAAACCAAAATATGTTTAAGTTTTAATAAGTTTTGACTAGAGCTTGTCGCTATAGAAGCAACATCTAATTTAATTTCTCAATCTGAAAGCACGTTCTAATACAATAACACGATTATAGTTTTTCATACCTTCCTTTATCCCTTGAGTCTTTAAAAAGGCATCATAAGTTCGATCCCGCAGCTCTGGAAAAATATCTGGATAAAGCCGACTGTTTGCATTAATGGCATCCAAATCTGCTATAATTTCAGGAGGAAGTGTTGACCTAAAAGCGCGATATTTTTCGGGAGCCTGCCTTCTATAATTCACTGCAAGAGTTCTCCAAAAGGAGAGATACCCACTATATTTTATGAACGCATCCTTGGACTTAACGCAACTTAAATAAGCTATAAAATTACAAGATCCTTCGTCTCCTATACCTTGCCCATGTGCCATTTCGTGCGCCAGTACATATGGTTTTTGTAGCGGATGCAATCCCGCATCAACATTGCACTCACCGGTGAACGGCAAGTAAAAGCCTGCAGTTCCTATTCGAAGCAAACTGCCCCTCAACAAAGTTCGAACGGGTAAAATTCGACTAACAGGATAACCTAAATCACTCATACTTGAAGATAAGTTTCCTTGAACCAATGAATTAAGGTTGTTCGGAATAAAATTGTCTGTCAGCGCTTCCTGATCTTTTGATGGAATTAATTGTCTAGTTTCAATTATTTTAAGGGTAAATATATCCAACTCTTCTTTCAATTCAGAAAGAGAAAGTGGTAGTGGTTTTATCCCAATCTGTTCTTCTATAGGTATTCGCAAATAGTTAAAACCCCAAGACCAAAGAAAGAAAGCTATAACTCCTCCAACAAAAGACAACAATGAAAATACAATTGCAAACAATTTGGCCTTCAAGCCTTTTTCTCGACGAAGTACCTTTATAAATTTTCTAACAAAGTAAAAAGGTACTATCAAAATCATTAGATATAAAACAGGAAATGGTACCCAACCAATCGTCCAATCCGAAAAGGAACGAATCCATTGGAATAGGCCCCGACTATACCATTGCTCTACCAAATCAGGATGGCCTTTTAGGAAAACCCGAAGTAGAATTGTTAAAGCACCGAGACCAATCCAAAAAAATGATTTGCGTTTTATTATTTGCATGAAAAATATCATTTCTTGTCCACTTTATTTATTTATTAAGTTGAATGTATTGTGATGATTACTATCTTTCGATTTACCAATCAAATGGTACGAAATATGCTAACTAAATATAAAAATAATTCATCATGCGTTCTATTGCTATTTCATTTTTGATACTTACAAATATTTTACTAGTATCAATAGCTTGTTCCGACTCCTCCAATACAAAAAGCACTATTGATCCAATGGAAGCAGCCATACCACATGGGGCAACCTTACCTTCTGCCTCACTAAGTGCGGAAGATAAAAAGAAACTAGCAAATGCGAAGGGAATTGTAGCCACACCACTCCAAGTCAAAGACCTCGTATATCTTATTGAAGAAGGCTCAAAAGATTTGAATATCTATTGCCTTTGGAAGCTTAAATGTCCTGAATGTGATAGATTGCTCAAAAGCCTGACCCAGTTGAAGCAGGAGATAAGTTCGGATATTATGGCTATACATCATGTAAATGTCAATTACGAGGATGATGAAGATAAAGTGACCTCTCATATTCGAGAACTTGGGTTGATTAATAATAATTATATGCTCTCTGGCTTGGAAGATTATGAGAATGACCAGCCCTATTCAACGCTTTTCAAGAGCGAACTTCCCGTGCTCATTTTAGTGAATAAGTCTGAGGGTATTAAACTGATTTACCAAAAGGCTTTCACCTTTGACGAGCTTTATGCTTTAATTTCGCCACTGACAATTTAAAAAATCGTTAAAATTCCGTCGAATGAAAACTTTTGTATAAACATTCGTGTCTTAATACTGACCTTTAGGTCAACATATTTGTTTATCTTTGCAACCTTAATCTTTACAGTTTGTTTAAGTTTTGTAAAGTCATTAAATTTTTTTTTCAATTTAAATAGAATATTATCATGGCATTTGAATTCACAGATACCAACTTCCAAGAATCAGCATTAGACAACGCTGGTGTATCCGTAATAGACTTTTGGGCAGAATGGTGTGGCCCTTGTAGAATGGTGACTCCAATCATCGAAGAACTTTCAAAAGAATACGAAGGTAAGGCTACCATAGGTAAACTTAACGTTGACCACCACTCTAACGTCTCTATGAAGTATGGTGTGAGAAGCATCCCTACCATCATTATCCTGAAAAATGGAGAGGTAGTGGACAAGCACGTTGGAACGACTACAAAAGCAGCTCTTGCTGCTAAGATTGATAAGTTTCTTTCCTAAGGAGTAATCTTTAGTCTGAAATTCATGAAAACCCTTTCGCTTTTATGGCGGAAGGGTTTTTTGATTTGGCACTAGATGAATTCATTTGGTCACTATTACTTAGTGCGGGTAGATTTCCCCTTTAGGGGCTAGGGGCAGCGACAGCAAATCCCTATTTCCATCGTTGATGAACAAATGAATTCACTTAGAGCCTTTGATTTCAACCGCAAATTCAGATCACTTTGCTCGCAAGGCTAACATACTGAAACGGTCCACTCCACAATTTTTAATTTTCATTACTCCATTTTCAATTTCTTAGTTCCTGCAACTATCTTTACCCCGAAACCGTTTCTAAAAGACAAACAACAATAGATTCTATTCAATTAAGGTATGGTCTACCGTAAACCGTCTACCGTATAACCGTCAACAATAACACATGTCCCAATTAGATAACCATGCAGTCCGTGATCTAGGAAACCTTGAACTCCTAGCCAAACAAGTCGTTGAAGGCTTTATCATTGGCTTACACAAAAGTCCTTTTCATGGATTCTCTGTTGAATTTGCCGAACACCGATTATACAACCCCGGTGAAAGCACTAAGAACATCGATTGGAAAGTATACGCCCGCTCTGACAAGTTATTTACTAAAAAGTTTGAGGAAGAAACTAATCTCCGATGTCAAATAGTGATAGACATTTCTTCTTCTATGTATTTTCCCGAGGTTGACAAAAACAGTAAAAACCATATCAATAAATTACGCTTTTCGTCACTGGCGGCTGCATCTCTCATGCATTTGCTTAAAAAACAACGAGATGCATATGGTTTAAGTTTATTCGATGACGAAGTTCGGACACACGCTCGGTGTAAATCTAGCACCTCACATTATCGTTTGATGTTGACTCACCTAGAAAAAGTACTCAACAATCCGGAAAGAAATAAAAATACTGCAGCTGCAAAGGCGCTTCATCAAATAGCAGACAGCGTTCATAAGCGTTCGATGATCGTTATTTTTAGTGACATGCTAGAAGACCCAGAAAAAGCAGAAGACCTTTTTGCAGCCCTTCAACATTTGAAGCATAACAAACACGAGGTCGTTCTTTTTCATGTGGTAGATAAATCCAAAGAAATTGATTTTGACTTCGAGAATCGTCCCTACGTTTTTATTGATATGGAATCAGGAGAGGAGGTTCGATTACAATCCAATCAGGTAAAAGAACACTATGTTGAACAGATGAAGAAGTTTACGGAACAACTGAAAGTAAAGTGTTTGCAGTATAAAATAGATTTTGTTGAAGCCGATATCAATGCAGGTTTTAAACAAATTTTGCAGGCTTATTTAGTGAAGCGATCGCGAATGGGGCGCTAAATCTAGAGTTGAAGGCTTGCTTCTTTAAATGTATTTATGATGTTGAGGATCTCTTTTTTAGCTTCCAATCGCTGTGTATTATTTAGTTAATATTGTCGAATTAGCAACAACTATCTAACATTTTTCTATTAAAAACAAAAGCGCTTTCTCTTTCTTAACTGTCTCTCTTTCTGTGAATTACAAGCACAAAAAAGAAAACCATACTTTAGCTTTATAATTTAGGAACAATAATAATTCCTTTGGCTAATAAAAAAAAGAAAAAACTTTTACTACCTTTACGTCAATAACTGAACATAATCATTTTAGGACAATCTCATTAAAAGTAAGAATCACACTATAAGTTTCCCCCATTTTGGAACTTACAAAAGAAGAGTAATATCAAGCGAACCGGTCGTTTATAGGCCCTCTTCAAAAGAACATATTAACCGAAATAAACTTATAATTCCATGACAAAAACAACAACCAACCCGGTTGACCGCCGAGTCAATCCTCATTTCGCCTTATTATTTTGAATCTCTTTTAAAAACATTGCGTATAAACGGAATAACACTCTGATTATACCGCTATTGTGACAGTCTTTCAGTAGGTATCTAAACTAATAATTTTCAAGAAAAGAACTCTAAACCTCTGCTAGTCTGCCCTTTAAACAAGGCGTAAAAACAGAATGAAGTAAAACAGACATCCGGAAAACCGATAAACCCTTCCGCAGTACTTCATAACACATTGCCTTTTTCTATTGAGTCTCTAAACTTTAACTGATAGCAACCCCGCTTCGTGCGTGTTTGTCTATAACATTACATTTGGCCCCTACATCTGGAGCCATTGTTGTGGAACTGGAATCTCCCCGTATCTGGACTTCTTAATCTGAAGTTTGGTTAATGGTTGATTTAGTTCATCTAATTTTAGAAAAAGTATTTTTTTATTTAAAACACCAAAAGCAGTATCATGATTTTGAAATTTACATCCCTGAACAGGACAGCACTGTTTTCTCCGGATCGAAACTCGCAAAAGCGAAGTTGGTATTCGTCGATGATGGCGGTAGCTGTTTTCTTATTTTTTGGAAGTACAGTTGGGTTCGCACAAACAGCACCTACCTATACTGTATGCCCAGGCTTTCCAGGCCTTATTCTTCCAGCCGGTGATGGCGGATTGACACTTAACAATTCAAATATTCCAAGTTTACTTGGTGTAACCGCTGTTGATCCAGACGGAACAGAAACAATTACTTATTCTGCCTCCCCATCAGTAATCACCTGTGCTGATATTGGACCAGGCTTTTCTATTGCAGTTACAGCAACAGATTCTGATGGAACTGATATTTGTAATATCACTGTAGATGTTTTTGATGGTGGGCCGTTTGCTAGTTGTAATGATATTACAGTTAATCTTGATGCCTCTGGTAATTATATGCTAATAGGAGCCGACAATACAGCTCTTAGTATGGGTAGTTCTGCTTGTACGGGTATTTCTTCTGTAACTGTTGCACCAAATACGTTTGATTGTACAGATATAGGTGCTCCAATACAAGTAACGGTTACAGTTGAGGATGGTAATACAGCTACTGCTTTTTGTCTTGCTAATGTTACAGTTGAGGATAATATGGCACCAGTTGTCACTCCAGCCCCACAAGGAAACATTGCAATGAATAACGCCGCAGGTACTTGTGGCGCTACCGTAAATTATACCGTTCCTACCTTTGATGATAACTGTGGTGGTACTGGTCAAGCTGGTACAAGAACAGCGGGCTTAGCAAGTGGCTCAACTTTCCCAGTAGGAACGACTACTGTAACCCATTCCTTCACAGATGCTGGGATGAACACGGTAACGCACTCTTTCGATGTTGTAATTTCAGATACCGAGACTCCAGTAATAACTTGCCCTGGAAACGTAAGCGCTAATAATGACACAGGACTTTGTGGAGCTGCCGCTGCAAACGTTCCTATCCCTGCTCCTACAGTGACAGATAACTGTACTGTAACAGTAACAAATGATGCACCTGCAGTCTTTCCTGTTGGTGCTACTACTGTTACTTTTACCGCTTCGGATGGAACCAATAGCGCTACTTGTACAATGACAGTGACCATAACTGATAACGAAGCCCCTACATTAACATGCCCAACCTTAAATGCTTCTTACCCAAATGATTTAGGTTTGTGTACCACTAATGTTACGGTTCAGGTTAGTCCAACGGATAACTGTGGATTTGGGTCAGTAATTAATGACTTTAATGCAGGTGGGGCAAATGCTACTGGTGATTATCCAGTAGGTTCGACAATTGTTACTTTTACCGCTACTGACGTAAATAGTAATACTTCAACTTGCTCAGTTACTGTAACTGTAATTGATACTGAAGCTCCTACAGGTGTTAATGATCCAGGACCTTTAACAGCGAATAGTGGAAGTGTTGCATGTCAAGCAACAGTAACTTGGCCAGCAGTAACCGCTATGGATAATTGTATGGGTAGTGTTACAACTGCTTTCACAGCTATTGGTCCAAAAATGGAATCTATTTCAATTCTTACAGCTACCCAAGCTGGTAACTTAGTTGACTTTGGTGATTTTCCAGTTGGTGAAACTGTTGTTAGCTATACCGTTTCAGATGATGCAACAGCAGCAAATACAATAACTGGTAGTTTTACTGTAACCGTATCTGATAACGAAGCACCTGCTATCACCTGTCCTGCTACAACAACGATAACCTTTCCTAGTTGTAGTGCGGCAAATGAAATGGTACCGGACTATCGTGGAAATGCTTTAATAACAGACAACTGTACAGGATATTCAGTAGTACAAGATCCTCCACCTGGCACCCTTTTATCAGCTGTAGGTGGATTAACTCCTAGCAATGGTGAATCCTTTACTGTTGAGTTAACTGTAACAGATGCATTTACAAATAATCTATCAGATGTTTGTACTTTCACCGTCAATCTATCTGAAAACGACTCTCCTTCACCGACCACAGCAGGAGCCATATTAGGGACGCTTGATTTTGAATGTGGTGGTCCAATAACATTACCAGCACCAACTGCTTTAGATGGTTGCGGAAATCTAATTTGTGGAGAACCATTCCCTGCTACTGTAGCTACAAATGTAGGCCCACCTTGTACAAGTGGTGGCCCTGCAGGAACAGAAACCTACAATTCTACTGGTGCTTTCGGAATTCCTGATAATTCTCCAGCCGGAATAACAAATACAATAACTGTATCTAACCCGAACCTTAATATTGCGGATGTCAATATTTCTCTAGAATCTCAGCATACTTGGGTTGGGGATCTGATAATCTCAATAACCTCTCCTGATGGAACAGTTGTCCAGTTAATAGACCGTCCAGGTGCTCCTCTTTCGAATTTTGGATTTGGATGTGATCAGGATAACCTTAACCTTACTTTTGATGAAGATTTAGGAACAGGTATGGTAGAGAATATATGTGAAGGATCATTTACTGGCCCTGGTGTTCCGGGACCTCCATATGCTATTAATACTGCAAGTACTAATTTCCCTGGACCTTTCAATGCAAATGTTACTCTTGACATGTTTGATGGAGAAGATCCAAATGGGGTTTGGACTTTAACCGTTTCAGATAATGGTAATGGAGACACTGGTTCTATTCTGAATTGGTCCTTGGATATTGAAACTCAGGCAACAGCAGCATCCGTAACAAATTATGAATTCCAGGTTGGTGATCATGACGTCACTTGGGTATTTGATGATGGTGCAGGAAATACGACAAGTCAATTTCAAGAAATAAATGTTTCCAACGATGTAACTCCTCCTGTCCTAACCTGTTCGGATGTAACGCTTGAGTTAGATGAAAATGGAGAAGCTTCAATAAGTGGTAATACAATATTAGGTGAAGGACTTGACCTCGGAACTGGAAGTACAGGCAGCAATGTTGCAGAATATTGTATAACCGCAGCCAGTGATTTAGAATTTACTTTCTTTTGGGAATATACTCAAGAACCAGACTTTGATGAGTTAACTTTTTCCATTGATGGCGCTTCTACTTTATTAACGGATCCTAATGGTCCTGCTAGTCAGAGTGGGGATCAAGACATCTCTTTATTGACTGGTGAGACTTTTTGTATCACTCTTGACAATGACGGATCTATTTTCTCTGATGCACAGATCGCATTTTTACCTGGTTTAGTTGGTGATTTAGCCATTGGAAATTGGGTAGCTACAGGGTTGGCTTCTTATATTGAACCTAATATAACAGATTTCTGTGGTGTCGACTTTAGTTCGATCCTAATCAATGGAAGTAGTGTTGCTAATTTTGATTGTAGTGATATTGGGGCAAATACTGTAACCGTTACTGCTAATGATGTTAGTACGCTTGGAGGAAGCTGTTCTCCTACAGTTACTATAGAAGATAATCTTTCCCCTTCAAACTTCACAGTTATGGGTGGAGGTACTCTTCCTGCAGACACTACAGTCGATTGCAATGCTATTCCAACAAACACAACAATGCTTAATGCAGAAGACAATTGCGAAGGAACCCTTCCTACTGTATTCAGTGAAACCTCAACTAAATCTGGAAACCCTGCAAGTTGTGCAGATTACAATTATGCAATTACTCGTACTTGGACTGCTGCTGATAACAGTTCTAACACTGCTGCTTACACTCAGCTACTTACAGTGATAGACACATTAGCACCTTCTAACCCAACTTACACAGCTACGGTTGCAAATAACGGAACCATCAATACAAACCCTGGTAATAATTGTTTTGCCACAATTACATTAATCCTAAATGGCCTAACAGATTGCACGCCTTTAGCGAATGTTACTACTACTAACAACAGTACTGAAGGAAACGGAAGTACCTCTGCTTCTGGGGACTATGATGTTGGGACTCATACAATAGTATTTACAACAACTGATATTTGTGGAAACAGTAGTACTCATAATTATACATTTACTGTTCA
>CAZDTI010000095.1:0-22818 GCA_964508085.1 uncultured Saprospiraceae bacterium
TCAAAGTTATAAAGCCTTGAATCCCGCCCGCCTCGACGGCAGTCGGGCTGGTTTGGTTCTTTGTTTCAAGACAAAGAACAGAGAGACAAAATGAACCAATAAGTTTCAAACCAAGAAAAGACCTATTGAAAATAAAAAGTACGTAAGTTAACTCGCCCCCTCCACAAACTTATAGCCAACTCCTCTAACCGATTGAAAAAACACCGGATTACTCTGATCATCCTCAAAATACTTCCGGAAAGAAAGCACAAAATTATCAATCGTACGAGTAGAAGGATAAACATCATACCCCCAAACCGATTGCAAAATCTGCTGCCGACTTACTACTTCATTTTTCCGATCAATTAATAATTTCAGTAACAAAGCTTCTTTCTTCGTCAAGGTTATTTTGCCTTTTTTACAATCCGCTTCGTAGGTTAAAAAGTTAATGGTATTATTACCAAAGTTTACGATCTCTGGTGTGATCTCTCCAGTTTTACTACTTCTTCGTAACAGGTTGTGCACTCGAAGCAATAGCTCCTCTAAATTAAAGGGTTTTGTCAAATAATCATCCGCTCCCTTTTTTAAACCCGCTATGCGATCTTCAGGCGTATCTTTAGCTGTTAGAAAAATAACAGGAACATCCATATTCGTCAAACGTACTTGTTCACAAATCTGGAAACCATCCAAATCAGGAAGCATTACATCAAGAACCAATAGATCAAAATGTTGCCCATGAAAAAGCTTGAGCGCTTCTCGTCCATTATCAGAAGTAACCACTTCGTAATCCTCCATCTCTAGGTTCAGTTTTACTACGTTTCTGATGTTGACTTCGTCTTCTACAAGTAGGATTCGCATGATGTTGTATTTTTTTAATCAAAGTATGTTTGACAATCAAAATTAAAAAGCTGGTTTCTTGGTTCTTACTTACGGTTTTTGATTTATCTTAATTATAGTTTTTCAAAGTTACTCTGGCAACCAAACCTCAAAAACGGTCCCTCCTCCAAGATTATCTTTCACCTCTATTTTTCCACCGTGGGTTCTCACCATTTGTGCCACAATATATAAACCCAAACCAGTCCCTTTTGTTTTACGGGTATCCTCAGAACCAACTCGGTAGAAACGATCAAAAATCATTTTCTTTTCTTTATTCGGAATACCGAAGCCTTTGTCTGCAAATTCAATCAGTACTCCTTGCTTTTGTTTTTTCAAGGAAACCCTTATTTCCGCTGGTTTGGGCGAATACTTAATCGCATTTTCCAACAAATTTAAGGAAATAGAATTTAAGCCTACTTTGTCTGCATTGATCATAAAAGTTCCAAGCTGCGGAGAGAAATGAAAGTGAACTTCAGGGGCTTTCATTTCTATTTGTTCCTGCCATAAAGGAACCATTTGTTGCAAATCAATCTCTTCTTTATGCAATTGATAAGCCGTTTCTACACGAGCAGCCAATAACAAATTATTTACTAAGGTGTTGAGTCGCTCTGTTTCTTGTAACGCACCTTCCGTTAAGGGCTTTGCTTGTTCTCTTTTTAAATCTCTTTTGAGGAAAGTTTCCAAAACCAACAATATACTCGCAATGGGAGATTTTAACTCATGGGTTATTGATAATAAAAAATTCCGTCTGTTTTCTGCTGATTGTACTTCTCGGTGATAAGCCCTGTTTATTAAGTAAATACCAATAACCAAACTGAGAATAAAAACACTGGCCTCTCCAAAAATCATCCACTCTTGTCGTTTGTATTTTTCTGCTAATTCTAAGTATTCAGGACTTTCGTAAAATTCATTAGCATTGTGTACACGGTGTTCCGCAATCATTACCAATTTAAGGTATTCCGTTTTCGCTAAAAAAGCGTCTTCGTTTTTGGTGAATAACAATACAGACCACCAGCCAAAGGCTATCAGCATGTATGCGATAACCAAATAAGAGAGGAAGCGAAGGTGAAGATCTTTCAATGTTTAACGTTTAACTATTTCTCGACTTTTATTACTTTTCTAGAGCTATGCAAAAATAAAATCCAATCCATCACAAACAATTTTTGCAGCTTCCAAAATATCTTTCTCTTCATGACCACCCGAGATGAAGCCAACTTCATAACCAGAAGGACCAAGATAAACACCACGTTCTAACAAATAAGTATGCAGTTTCTTAAACAATTCCATTTTCTCCGCCTCTATTTGATCTGCTCTTGTAATTTTATTGTTGGAAAAGCACAACCAGAAAATGGAACCAATGCTTGGGATCGTCAACTCATAAGCTTTTTCTTTTGCATGCGCCACAATAGTATTTACCATAAGCAAAGTATTCTGTTGCATTTTGCAATAGAAATTGCTTTGTAACAATTGTTGCAAAGCGGCATAACCCGCTGCCATCGCTACGGGATTGGCTGATAACGTACCCGCTTGATAAACAGGTCCTTCTGGAGCTACCATACTCATTATTTTATGGCTAGCTCCATAAGCACCAACAGGCATTCCACCTCCAATTATTTTACCGAAAGTGATTATGTCAGGAGCTATGTCATAGTATCCGGAAGCGCCTTCAAAGCCAACTCGGAAACCAGAGATGACTTCATCAAAAATCAATAATACATTATGTTTTGTGCATACCTCGCGCAAGAATTGGAGATAATCTAAATCTTGAAGTAATAGACCATTATTGGCCGGAATAGGTTCTATGATGATACAGGCGATTTCACTAGCATTTGCGTCCAAGCAATTTTCAACAGCTGCTTTATCATCAAGTGGTAAAACCAGTGTTTCTTTAATGAAGGAATCAGGAATACCAGCAGAGGTGCTTTCTCCAAATGTTGCTAAGCCCGAACCAGCTCTAACTAACAATGAATCCACATGACCATGGTAGCAACCTTCAAATTTAACAACCTTGCTTTTGCCTGTAACACCTCTTGCTAAGCGAATTGCAGACATTACCGCCTCCGTTCCTGAACTTACGAAACGAATTTTTTCCACAAACCGGTGATTATCAACAATAAGTTTCCCCAGTTCATTTCCCAAACGAGTAGGAGCTCCAAAAGAAGTTCCTTTCTGAACAGTTGCAATAACTGCGTCTTTGATCACCGCATTGTTATGGCCGTGAATGAGTGGTCCCCAGCTACAACAGAAATCGATGTAACTTCTATCGTCCTCATCAATAATTCGGCATCCTTGACCTTCTTTTATGAATAGTGGAGGCCCGGCTACAGATTTGAAAGCGCGTACTGGAGAATTAACTCCTCCAGGGAAATATTGCTTGGCCTCTTCATATAGTTTGGCTGATTTAGCCCGTTGTTTTTTCATTGTATCATTCATAGGACGAAGGTACGGATTGTCTTGATATTATGAAGCGGAGGGAGCTAAGCTAAAGATAAAATTTACTTTATCCAGACAGAGAAGGGGCTGAATAGCGAGTGTTGAATATTTATTATTTCACCTGATATTTTAGCGCAAGAAATTAGGATAAAGCGGATATTTATTCGCTGTTCCTCCTTTAATGTCCAATAAAAGCATTAATTTGTCGGACATAACCCTATTTTTATTCGTTTTCACTTGAACTGCTTGTTTAATCAGTAGTATGATAGAACAATGATTTATTCATATATTGTGAAAAATTAAAATATCACCCTATGTCCAAAACTATTTTCTTTTTTCTAGTCATGTCACTTAGTATGTTGACGCTCAATGACTTAGGTGCGCAAAACTGCGGCGCTCTAATTGACGAAAACATCAATGTTGGAGGTACTCAAATACTTAAAACCAAGTCCAAAAGATTAGTGGTAAGAGGAGATTACAGCTATGGTTTGATTTTTATGCATACTGAGCGTGGTATCCAAGCTAGAGTATCTTCTCATAATGGTGTAGAATTTAATCAGGGAGATGAAATAATTTTTATGGATAAGAACGGGAAACGAATGAGTTATCGTTTTATCGAAATGGGAGAGCTAAAAAGGACCTCTGGGGCTCCAATCCATCAAAATATTCTCCAATTGGACTTGGCCGCTATAGAATGGTTTGCAAAAACAGCAATGACCACTCTTTATTTTAAGAATAATGTAAGTAGTAAGATGTTCAAGTTTACGGTGAATGGTACTAGACAAGCAGACTTTAGAAATTTGGCCGTCTGTTTTTTGGGCGGTTTGGATAAGTCTAATGCTGTAAATGTGGCCCTGACCGGAAATGATAAAACCTCTAGAACTGGAGGAGGCGGTAAGCCAAAACCGGGTCAACCGATTAGCTCAACTTCTGCTGGTGTGCGACAGGTCGTCGATATAAGTCTGTTGAACGATGAAGAGTTGTCTGCCTTGAAAAAGGAACTACGAGAAACAAAGGAAAGAATAAAAGCCGAGATAGAAGCTGAGAAAGCAAAAGGAGAACAGATAAAATCGAACCTTAGAGAAGAAGTAGCCGCAGCAAGAGAATCTGCAGAAGCTAAAAAAGCGGAATATGCAAATGAAGTGTTGGAAGCCCGGAAAAACTCTTCTGGGGAAATAGAAAAAACAAAACAAGAAATTGCCTCTTCTGTAGCAGATGCAAGAACGAATGCCTCTACGGAAATTGAAAAAATAAATGCCAACGTAGCTGAAGCTAAAACTACGGCAGCTGCTGCTGTTCAAGAAGCTAAGTTGAAATCCGCACAGGAAGTTGTGGATGCTCAAACCAATGCTGCTGCGGAAATTAAGAAGATCAAAGAAAAGTTAGATGAAGCGAAATTGGAATACTCAGATGAAATTGCAAGTGCCAGAGAAACCTCTCAATTAGAGCTTTCCAAGATCCGAGAAGAAACAGCTACAATAATCTCGGAAGCCAGAGAAAAAGCGAAAACAGAAAGAAATAAAACAGCTGAAGATGTTGTCCTTGCTAAACAAACTGCTTCCGAGCAGATTCTTTCTGTAAAGGAGAAATCGGCTGAAGAAGTAGCACAGGCCAGAGAAAATGCAGTTTTAGAAAAAGAGAAAATTGCTTTTGAATTGGCTGAAGCTAGAAGAAAAGGAGCTGAGGAGAAAGCAATCATTGAAGAATCTAATGCTTCAGCAATTAGAGATATGAAGGAACGTGCAGCCAAAGAAAAAGAATCCAACGCCTTGGAGGTCGCTGCTTCTAAACAAAAAGCATCCGAAGAAATTAATAAAACTCAACAAGCTGTAGCTGCTGAGAAAGAACGCGCTCGTACAGAAGTGGAAGGGACTAAATTGCAGTCTGCTGAAGAAATTGCTGCTGCTAAAGCAGATGCAGAAAAACAAAAAGCCAGCTCTGCACAAGAAGTGTCTGAAGCAAAGAATAGAGCAGCGCAGTCTGTTGCTCAAATTCAAAAAGAAGAAGCCGATCAAGTAGCAGCAGCACGGTCAAGTGCAAAAGCAGAAAAGGATAAAATCGCCACAGAAGTAGTTACCGCACGTGACAATGCTTCTAAGGAAATTACTAGAATTCAGGAAGAAGTAAAGAAAGCCATTGAGGCCGCTAAGGCACAAGAATCTTCCGTGAAACAACAAACGGCACAGGAAGTTGCGGCAGCTAAGGAAAAAGCCAACAATGAAATTACAAAAGCACAGCAGGAAGCTGCGAATACAGTGCAGACAGCAAATGCTACAGCGGAAAAGGCGAAATCTGACTATGCCAATGAAGTAGCAATGTCGCAGACAACTGCAGAAGAGAGAATCAAAGCAATTAATGAAGAAGTGGCCGCAAAAATTGCAGCTGCAAAAAAACAAGAGAAAGAAACAACAAGCATGACTGCAGAGGAAGTCATGTCCAGCAAAGAAAAAGCAGCAGCAGAAGTAGCTCAAGCTAAAGAAACAGCAGCTCGTGAGGTAGCAGCGGCTCAAGAAGAAGCAGCACGAGCTAAACAAGCTGCGGCGAATGACATCTCGGAGTCTAAAAAATTATCCGCAGAGAGCATTGCCAAAACAAAGAATGAAGAAGCAGAAGCGATCAGACTTATAAAAGAAACCGCAGCGAATGACAAAAACGAAATTGCAAATAGTGTTGCCGAGGCAAAAGATAAAGGAGCCGCAGAAATCTCCGCGATTCAAGAGCAGGTTGCTAATGAAGTGAAAATAGCAAAGGAAACTTCTGCAAAAGCAAAAGAAGAATCGAAATTGGTGGTCTTAAAAGCTAGAGAAGAAGCTGCTGAACAAATTGCCAGCACTAAGGAAATGGCTGCTGCAGATGTTGCCGCAACGAAAAAACAGGCTGCAGATGAAATAGCAGCTACAACGGAAGACAAAGAAACGGCCATTGCCAAAATCGAAAAAGAAAGAGAAGAAGAAGAAGCTAAAGCTAAGGCAGATATAGCAACTGCTCGTGAAGAATCGGCTACTACGATTGCTGGTATCCGAAAAGAAACGGATGAGAAGAAGGCGCAATATAATGCAGATTCAGAAGCAGCGCGTAAAAAGTCTTTAGAAGAAATCAGTCAGTCGCAAAAGGAATCAACCGATGCTATTTATGATGCTAAAGCACAGGCGACTGCTCAAATTACAGCAGTAAAAGAAGATACGGCGATGAAGCTAAAAGAAGAGCGCGCAAAAATAAAAGAGGAACAGAGTAAGCTAGAGGCTGCAAAAGAAGCTACTCGTTTAGCGGAAGAAGCTGCACGGAAAGCGCAAGAGGCTGCTGAGAAGGCTCAAAGAGATTTGCAGAAGATTTTAGATGATATTGAGAAGAAGAAAGGGGAGCAGAAGTAAACGGGAAATCAAACTCTCTAAGGTGTTTTTAAAGTATCAGACTAGGTTTTGATTGATGTTTTTTCCAAACTCATAAAGAAACCATTTAAAGATAAAAATAGAACGCCATGCTTTCTTGGGGAAAGTGAGGCGTTTTTCTTTTTGATCTCCTTCTCCGAGAAAACATGTAAAGGAGCCCTATCTTGTCATGCCGAGCGAGCGACGAAGGAGCAAGTCGAAGAATTACCCAATTAACCAATTCACCAAAAAGAAAAGCACTAAATAAATCCATAGTCCGTCCAAGAAATTCCAGTAAGTTGTCAACAACTTCAGCTTCATCAACTTCTCCGGATCAGAAAAGTAAACCAATACACTAACCGGTTCTTTCATCCGTTTTCGCGCCACATAATAAAACAACACTAAGAACGGAAGTCCAGCGACTACGTGAATAAAATGCATTGCAGAAATGACATAGATATAAGAGGTAAGTGTAGAAGAGGCAATGAACAAATCTTGGTTAAACAATTGCCGCCATCCGACAATTTGCAAAACCATAAATAGAACTGTTAGAACTGTTGTTAAAAGTAAAGCGTTTTGATAGGATTGGGTATCGTCTTTCAAATAAGAATTATTTGCCCAACGTAAAGTAAAACTACTCCCAATCAAGACCAAGGTATTCACAATGAAAATAAAGGGTAACTTAATAGGTGGAACCGGATTGTCAACTGAAAAACGAGAATACAAATAAGCTGCTGAAAAAGCTAAAAACAACATTGTCACTCCAGCCAATACCAAGTATAAAAAGATTTTCATTGGATGGAAACGGGTGGACTGATTATAAGCCGGTTCTGTCATGGTTGGTTTTTTTATTGGTAGATGAGGTGATGGAGTGGATGAGGAGATGAGGTTTCCCACTAACGCAATATTCGTGTAGCAAGGGAAACCTCATCTCCTCATCCACCTCTTTTACAATTTCTCCTCGGTATCATATTCTATATGTGGTCGGTAAGATTGAAATGGAATTTTCAAAAGGTTCGATATATCGTTAACCTCTTTTGAATCCATATGCGTATCGACACCATACACAAGTTTCTTGTTATCTACAACAAGATAAGTCCCAAAGAGTTTATCCCAAAAAGGAAAGATGTTACCGTAGTTAGAATCGCTATACGGTTGGCGATAATGATGGTGAACCCGATGCATATTGGGCGTGCATAATATCCAAAGCAAAGTATTGTCTAACCATTTAGGCATGTTTATGTTCGCATGGTTAAACTGTGTTAATACGAGTGACATACTTTGATAGAAAAAGACCAACCACATTGGAGCGCCTACGATAAAGACAGCTAATAAAGTAAAGACAAAACGAATAACCGATTCTCCAGGATGATGCCGATTGGCAGAGGTTGTATCCAAATTTTGATCGGTATGATGGATCAAATGGAATTTCCACATCCATTTCACATGATGCAAAATCCAATGAGGGGCATAGGCACCAATCAAATCCATTAGCAACAAACCAATAATGGCCTTTGCGGCTAGTGGCATGCTGCCCCATTGTATCAATCCAAAGCCATTGGCAGCTACCCAATCCGCAGAAAAAACTAAGACGAAAGCCATTCCTAAGTTGACAAGCACAGTAGTTAAGGTGAAAAAGATATTGATCCAAGTGTGTTTTTTTCGATTATAAGTTAAGGCAAAAAGAGGCGCTGCATTTTCTATTAAAAAGAAGATGGTCAATCCGCCCACCAAGATTACAGATCGGTGGAGGGTAGGCATATTTGCGAAATAGTCAATGAAAGATTCCATATGTCTTTAATTTAGAAAGTAGATTTAAATGGATGGTCTAATTTACGGAAGGATTTTGAATGAGGGTGTCTTTTAAGGAAAAAATTGGGATTGGCCAATAGATCGGATTTGTTGGTCCTTATGGTTTTGCTTATTTGTCAAAGTTTTATTGATTTATTTTGTTGTTGGAGAAGTTGTAATTTGTTGAGCGAAATGTAGCTAAGTTATAGGCCCTCAAAACGAGAGTCTTCATTTTTTGGTGAACACAAAGCTCGCTAAGCACACGAAGTCCTCAATATTAAGCTGCTATGTTTTACGCTTTCAATTTGGACACCATTTATTGAACATTCCCTCAAAACCCCTCCACCGAATCGTCCCCTCGCCAATCCGCAGCTCCTGACAGCTCCCCATTCTCCAAAACATGAATCGCCTCTACACGACCAATAGCATCTCGAATCTTAACAGTATGTCCCATCGTTTCAAGTGCTGTACGTGTCTGTGCAGTTAATGCATTTTCTTCAATGGAAATACGATCTGGCAACCATTGATGGTGAAACCGAGGCGCCTTTACTGCTTCTTCTACTGTCATACCAAATTCTGCCACATTTAGGAAAACTTGGAAAACGGAAGTAATAATTGTAGAGCCACCAGGCGTACCTAAAACCATATATAATTCTTTGTTTTTTGTAACAATTGTTGGAGTCATAGAACTCAGCATTCTTTTCTCAGGGGCTATGGCATTGGCTTCTGCACCTACTAGACCATAAAAATTGGGAACTCCGGGCTTAGAACTAAAGTCATCCATTTCGTTATTTAATAAGAAACCAGCACCACTAACCACTGTTTTGCTGCCAAAACTGGCATTTAAGGTAGTTGTAATAGAAACTGCATTACCTTCTGTATCTACAATAGAAAAATGAGTGGTTTCTTCACTTTCCAGAGTTGCTATTTCTCCACCGTCAACATCCGAACTACTAGTAGCTTTGATGTTGATGAAGTCACTCATTCTATTTTTAATATAGGTATCGTCCAATAAGTCATTGATAGGAACAGGATAAAAATCAGCATCTCCTAAATGCTTGGCGCGATCAGCGTAAACCCTGCGTTCTGCCTCCGCCATAAGGTGAGTTGTTTTGGTGGATTGAAAACCCCAATCCGCAATTGGATACGGCTCCACCATTTTTAGCATTTGAGCCAAAGCAATCCCTCCACTGGAAGGGGGTGGCATAGATATGATATGATAATGTTTGTAACGTTTGATGATTGGTTCGCGCCATTTTGCGGAATAACTTTCTAAATCTTGGTAAGTCATTATGCCATTGCCAGCCTTCATCTCTGCTACGATTTTATTGGCGGTAACACCCTCGTAAAAACCAGATCGTCCATAGTCGCGTATGAGCTTAAGCGTTTCCGCCAGATCATTTTGGATCAACAAATCTCCTTCTTGCCAGGGTTTTGTTTTTACCATAACGGGTAGAGTGGTATTGAGTTTTATAAATTGATCTTTGAATTTATTTAGTACTCCTGCTTGTTGTTTTGAAATAGGAAACCCTTTATTTGCCAATTTTATAGCAGGTTCAAGCAATATTTTGAAGGGGAGCTTTCCATATTTCTCATGAGCTGTTACCATTCCATCTACAGAGCCAGGGACCCCAGCTGCGAGATGACCATCCAAGCTTAATTTGGGAACAACATCACCATTTTTGTCTAAATACATGTCTTTAGTCGCAGCTCCAGGGGCTTTTTCTCTGAAATCCAATGCAACGTTTTTTCCTTGTTTGTCTCGATAGATCATAAAGCCTCCGCCACCAATGTTTCCGGCATTAGGATAAACAACAGCGAGCGCAAATTGAACAGCTACAGCAGCATCAATTGCATTCCCTCCTTTCTGCATAATTTCTTTCCCCACTTTTGAAGCCAAAGGATGAGCGCTTACTACCATTGCTTGCTTAGTAATCGCACTTTTTTTAGTGCTATGATATAGTTTACTTCCAGTATTACAGGATAGAAGGAAAGTGAGTGAAATCAAGGACAATAACCATATTTGCTTCATTAGAATTGTATTAAATTGAAGAATGTATATATGTGTAAGAGATTGTTAATTAAATAGATAGTTTAATGCTGTTAGTTGTATGGCAATGCATTACAAATATAAATAAATATAAATTATTATTATTTTGGTATGATGTTTGAAAATATGTGAGTATACTTTAGCGACAAAGGTCGTGAAAAAAATAAGTATAAAAATAGATTAAAAAAAGGCAACTATTTGATTCAAGGTTCCGTATTTCTTTCCGCAGTTCATTAGTACTAAAAGAAAGAAGATGGAATGTATAAATTCAGTAGTCCTTGAATTTTCAAACTGACTTATACAAATCCCTCAGGTATGAAAGTATTAGTACACTTTAGTAAAATTACCAAATCTCTAGCTAGCGTAGTTACATTGTTAGCAATTGCTTCAACAACTGTTACTGCTGGTGTTGTTTACGCCGTTCCAATGAATGTTGAAGAAGCGGATATGGGCAATGTAATTACTTGGAGTACTGCTACGGAGCAAACTAGTGATTATTTTGCAGTTTTCAAATCTATTGACGGTATTGAATTCGAGCAAATCGGAGAAGAAGCGGCAATGGGAGATAGTAATGTAAAAAAAGACTATCGTTTTTTAGATTCTTCTACAGGAACAACAAAGGCCTTTTATCGACTGCTTCAAGTTGATATTGATGGTCAACAAGCCTACACACACATTTCTGTTATACATAAAGATAATCCGAACAACTTTGTAGTAACGATGATGGGTAATACGACAACGGATCGTTATTTCAATGTCGTTTTCAAATCAGAAGAATCTGGGCATATGTCTTATCGTCTTGTCAATCTTGACAAAGAAGTGGTGAAGCGAGGAGTCATAAATATTGATCAAGGACAGAATTTATTCACTCTTGATTTAGAGAATGCAGCCTCTGGCCGTTACAACTTTGAGTTCAATATGAAAGAAGAAAAAGAAGTCCTGACATTGATAAAATCAGCTGAAGATGTCATGGTAAATAATAAAAAATAAGTCAATTGTTAGTTATTAACTTTTAAAGACCCACACTTGCAACCCCAGATATGCAAGAGGAAGGAAGAGTTGAAACTTTTGATCTGGAGAACGAAAAATCAACAAAAAAAATAAAGGCGAAAGCCTAGCTGCATTAACCAGCAGAAAGATATTTAAGAATTGGTTATGTATTTTCATGGTTATGTTGTTGTGTCATCCCGATTTTCGGAGATGGCACTTTTTTTTGTCCAAATTATACTAAGAGTATTGGAAATAGATTTCCTCCTCTCTCTTTACCTAACTATAGATGTAGCATATACTGGTCTAAAATTTGAATTATATAGACCATATTAGTAATGAGTCCCAATTTTTTAACCATTGCTAACAAGTTAAATTCAAAGAGACCTATTTATCACTAAAAACCTAATTATGCGTTATTGCTTGTTTATTTTACTCTTTGCTGCTGTATTGCCAGCCTCTGCTCAAATCTATGTGAACAAAGTGGATGTAAATTCCAGACCAGTTCAATATGTGGAAGTGTGGGAAAAATTCAACAAAGAGAATGGAAAGTTTTTCGCAATGCTTGACTATGGCCAACAAGATGACTTGAAAGATAGGGCTGGAAAATTACTTTTTGTGACAAACCAAGAAGGCCAATATCTTGAATTCAACAGTATGGTGGATGCACTCAATTTTATGTACCGAAATGGATGGGAAGTTATGCATGCAAAGGCATCAGCAAAAGTACAATCCTACATCATGAAAAAAAGAAACGATTTTGTAATGAATGCATCTATCAAAAATCGCAACAATAAGACTGCGAACCCCGTTGAAATAAAAACGACTCCTGTAAAAAGAGGAAAAACGAAGCAAATCACTAAATCTAAAGCTCTTGTTCCAAAAGTCAGTAGTAAAGAAAAAACTATAGTTGCCTCTAAAAAAGAAGTGCAAGTGCCTGCTGTTGAAGTGATAAGAGTCCCAAAAGAAGAAATGCAGACCACCAAAGAGAAAAAACAAAAATAGCCTCTTATTCTTATTTAAGACGCTAAAAGAAATAGGGCCCCCAAAGGCATAGCATATGCCTGACCCCGAAAAGTGTACCGTTGCGTAAGATTTATGCAACGGTCTTTTTTTGCCCTCTGTTAAAGATATGTGATGATTTTAGGACTAATTGTCTAATGAATGACCTCCAATTAGGCAATTAAATCCAAAAAAAGCGCTTAGGGTTTAACTTTCCTTTTAAAGAAGGCTATATTTGCAGGACTATATATACAAACACACCGCTCAGTTACCTCACACAATCTCCATACTTTTTTCCCAATACTGGTTTAGCAATTACTGTCAGCTCTGACGAATCTCTAGATTCGATGGTTTGCGGATAGTTCCTTCTTGTTTCCTGACTCCCTCTGATGGAAATTAAAGGCAGCACCTTATATAGATAATAACCATTTTCAAACCCATTATCCAAACTTTTACCGATTTCTTAATTATCCAACATCGCTACAAAGATGCTATGGGACTATAAAAATATGCCACAACAATCTTAATTGAATTAACCAATATCGAATTAATTAATAAACTTACATCAACATGAAAATTCTGCACACACTGCTCTTCGTTATACTCGGAATAGTCAGTGGTTTTTCACAAACACTATGGTCAGGAGCCGTAGATTCAGACTGGAACAATCCAGCAAATTGGAGTCAAGGCGTTCCTGGTTCGGGAGCGACAGCGGTTATTCTGGCAGCTCCAGCCAATCAACCTGTTTACGGAGGAGCTACCGTTATCGATCTAACCATTGAGAACTTTGGTTCGCTTACCTTTAACTCTACGGTTTACAATACTGGAGCAATTACCAATTTTGCTTCAGCCACCATTATTAATGATGCTTTGTTCGTAAATGCGGGAACCATCTTTTTCAATAATGATGGGAATCTGGATAATAATGGTTCCTTTGAAAATTACGGTACCTATGACCATGCGGCCTCAGCAATTCTCAACAATGCTTCTGCGGCCAGTTTCATTAGTTATGGTTTGTTTAATAGTAATGGACAAATTAACAATAGTGGTCAGATGACTATTATCGGTGATTTCTCTAATACGAATGGTATGGATAACGATGGAGATTTCACTATTTCGGGTGATGCTTCTTTTCCTGCTTCCAGTTCTTTAAACAATACTTCTACAGGGAATGTC
Organism: uncultured Saprospiraceae bacterium; assembly: GCA_964508085.1. Lineage (GTDB taxonomy): Bacteria > Bacteroidota > Bacteroidia > Chitinophagales > Saprospiraceae > CALGLS01. Next base: position 13,663 of record CAZDTI010000095.1, read on the forward strand.
GATATTACTTCTACCGGTAAGTTGGTGATGAATGGTTCATTGCCGAATGATGGAACAATCTCCAACGCTGGAGAGTTCCTTGTTCAGAATGCCTCGGTTTTAACTAATACCGGATCTGTAGTCAATTCTAATGAAATGGTTATTGCAGGTACTTTCGATAATGATGCAACTTTAACAAACAGCAGTAGCTTGATGATTAACTCTGCTGGAGTATTAGAAAATGACGATGTTGTTCAGAATAATGGAAGCATAATACTAGAAATTTGCGCTAAGCTGATTCAAAATGCTGGAAACAATATTGGAGGCAGCATTGCAAATGATGGTTTGGTTTTCGAAATCAATGGAACAGTCAACGAAGTCAATGGTGAATTTGGCGACAGCTTCACCGATATCAATGATACCCCAGATCCGGTTCCAGCTTGTAAAGGAGATCTTATTTTAGAATTAGATGAGAATGGAATTGTCAACTTTACAGGAGAAGATGTGGATCGTGGACGAAGCTATGGAACATGTGGTGGACAGTTGGTTTCCTATTCTGTTACACCAAATTCATTTACGACAGCTGACATTGGAATTCGTGCAGTGACACTTACCATTACCGATAATTTTGGTAAAACGGCAAGCTGTGAGGATTTTGTAAACGTAATACCTTTTCAGGAACCAATCGTACCTGTAGATGATCCGGATATTACTTTCAGTTGTCCAACAAATATTACTTTGTCTACTCAACCAGGTGCCCAATTTGCACCAGTTTCCTGGACCGAACCAACTGCAGAAACCACTTGTGATCCTGCTGGTAGCGGTGGTGGAACTGGTACTCCAGATTGTAGTCAAATACCTAGTGACTTCAGTGGTTATACCAACATTGGTGAAATAAATAATGCTAAATATTTTGTTTCTCACGTCGCTGAAGATTGGAATACGGCAAATGCAAATGCGATCAGTCTAGGAGGACACTTGGCAGACATTACTTCTCATGCAGAAAATCAATTTATTCAAAATGGTAGCAACCCTTCCACAGGTTCTGTTTGGACAGGTTTGAATACTGTTTCTAGTCCAAATGTTTTCCAATGGACAACAGGTGTTCCTTTGGATTATACGAATTGGCAAAGTGGAGAGCCTAATGGATCTGGAATTAACTACGGAGTGCGATTAAGGAAAGATTCAGGAATGTGGACAGATAAACCAGTTTCTGATCACTATCAATATGTGGTGGAGATTCCTTGCCCATTAATTCCAGCCTGCTCAAATGTCGATCTTACTTTTGTTTTTGACAATTATCCAGAAGATATTTCATGGACAATCACTAATGGTTCTGGTGCTGTTATAGCAAGCGGAGGGGACTATGATCATGAACCAGACGGATCAACATTGGTCGAAAATGTATGTCTGAACGATGGATGTTACGACTTGAATATTTATGACAGTTATGGTGATGGATTATGCTGTGCTTATGGCAATGGTTCATACACGTTGACCGATGCCAACGGATCTGTTTTGGCTTCTGGTGCTCAATTTTCTAGCTCAGATATCAATAATTTCTGCATAAATACACAAGGCGGTGGAGATCCAGAACTTACTGTAACTCAGATTGGAGGACCACAAAACGCCTCTAATTTCCCAGCAGGAACAACAGAAGTCGCTTACCAAGTAACTGATGCCTGTGGAAACGAAGAAATTTGTACATTCGATGTTACCGTTGACGCGGTACCAGCGGCTTTTGCAGTAACTTCCTGCTCAGGAAATGTAACAATCAATACCTTACCCGGAGCAACAACAGCAATTGGAACTTGGGATGACCCAACCGGAACATCAGATTGTTTCCGAACTGGTCCAGTAGGAGTGGAACAAACACTTGGCTTGGCAAAAGGATCTGATTTCCCAGTAGGAACAGTAAGCATTGCTTATGCCGTTTTTGACTCTTGTGGAAATTTTGAATCCTGTCTTTTTGACGTGACCATAAATCAGGTATTGTCTACTTTAGATGTAAGTGGTTGTCCAGATAATTTTAATGTAGTTGCTGCTGAAGGTGCATCAACAGCTACCGTTTCTTGGACCGAACCAACAGCAACTACGGACTGTTTCTTAAATAGTAATACTACTGTTACACAGTTGAGTGGTCCTGCAAATGGAACAGCATTCCCATTAGGAAGTACTGAGATAATCTATCTATTTGCCGATGATTGTAGTAATACTGAAGTCTGCTCCTTTACGGTTTTAGTCAATAGTCCTTGTAATAATAATGGTGGTGATGCAGATGGTGATGGCGTTTGTGCTGACATAGATTGCGATGATAACGATCCAAATATTCCAACCACCCCAGGTTCTGCCTGCGATGATGGAAATTCAAATACTGCAAATGATTCTTACGAAGCTGATGGCTGTACTTGTTCTGGAACCATTATAGATCCTTGCCTTGACAACGGTGGTGATGCAGATGGTGACGGTATATGTGCTGATGTTGACTGTGATGATAATAACGGAGCTGTCCCAACTGCACCAGGTACGGTATGTGACGATAATGATCCACTTACACAAAATGATGTTATACAAATTGATGGTTGTACCTGTGCTGGAGCTTTACCTGTAACGATAAGTGTTCAGGACGTAAGTGTTATGGAAAATGCAGGTTCAGTAAATGTTGACATTTGTTTAGACATGATGAGTAATGTAGATGTACAGTTTTCTTACCTAACCTCAAGCGGAACGGCTCTGGCTACTGCTGATTTTGGTTTTGGAATTGGAAATCCAGTAATCTCTGCGGGTTTACTATGTACTACGGTTTCTGTATTAATTGTTGATGATGTAGAAGAAGAAGGAGATGAAATATTTACGATTGATATTTCCAGCCCCATCAACGCAACTATTGCAGATGCTTCTGGTGAGGTAACTATTTTGGCAAATGATGCTCCGGATCCTTGTATAAATAACGGAGGCGATGCAGACGGAGATGGAATTTGTGCAGATGTAGATTGTGATGACAATGACGCAACTGTGCCAGCAACAGTAGGAAGCTCTTGCGATGATGGAGATGCTGGAACAGAAAACGATGTAATAGGAGCAGATGGTTGTTCTTGTGCTGGTACAATAATCGTTGATTGTGATTTAACGGCACCAGTTGTAACTTTAATTGCTGCTAATAATCCAAGTTGTGTAGGGGAAAGTGATGGTAGTATCGACATTGAGGTTTCTTACACGAATGGTGTAGGAGCAGAAGTTTGGATTTCTGAATCTCTTTTAGTCAATGCTCAGGACCTAGCGGGAATTCCAGCAGGTACTTATGAATTTACAGCTTTTGACTTAGAAGATTGTAGTACTTCAATAACTGTCACGCTGTCGGATCCAATTCCTGGAACGGCCTGTGATGATGGTAATCCAGATACAGCAAACGATGTTCTCCTCGCAGATGGTTGTACTTGTGAAGGTGTCCCGATATTCACTGGTTGCAATCCAACTTATAGCATTTCTGGAACAACGTTATCGGTTCAAGATTTGAGTGGAGAACATAACTCTATCAATATTTATAACGTTCCTGGTTTCTCAGAGGCTTATGCTTGTTTTGACAATTGTCCTTCAGATATCGAATTGCCAGAAGGCGAATATTACTTGCATATTAAGGTCTTAGATGCAGGTTATCAAATAACTTGTCAAGTGGAAGAATACATTACTATTCCAGGAGGACCTGTTACTTGTGACAATAACGGAGGAGATGCAGATGGAGATGGGATTTGTGCAGATGTAGATTGTGACGACACGGATGCGAGCCTACCTGCAGTAGAAGGAACGATTTGTGATGATGGCGATCCAACTACAGAAAACGATATGATTGGAGCAGATGGTTGTAGCTGTGCTGGAACGGTTCCTGGCCCTTGTGACAACAATGGAGGAGATGCAGATGGCGACGGACTTTGTGCCGATGTAGATTGTAATGACAATGACGCCAATCTTCCTGGAACGGCAGGAGCAAGCTGCGATGATGGAAATGCAAATACAGTAGATGATGTAATAGGAGCAGATGGCTGCTCTTGTGCAGGTACACCAATCTTAAATGCTTGTGATCCAATGTACGAAGTCGATGGAAATAACATTACAATTACAGGTTTGAATGGAGCACATAATGCCATCGATATTTTTAATACAGATGGTTGGAATGCGGTTTATCAGTGTTTTGATGACTGTGGAGATCCTGATGTGCAAACCTTGGAAGATGGTGTTTATTATATTCAAATAAAAGTGTTGGATGAAGGTTATCAAATCGTTTGTCAGGTAGTAGAATATGTGACTATTGACGGTAGCGGAGGATGTAATGTAGGAGGTACTTGTGATGATGGAGATTCTTGCACAGACAATGATGTACTTGATGCAGATTGTAATTGTGCAGGTGTCGCAACAGACGCCGATGGTGATGGCGTTTGTGCCAATGATGATTGTGATGATAATGACGCTAATGTACCTACTGCCGCGGGAACACCCTGTGATGATGGCGATCCAAATACATTGAATGATGTTATTGGATTTGACGGCTGTACTTGTTCAGGAACAGTGCTTTTCCCATGTACCAATAATGGAGGAGACGCTGACGGTGATGGCGTTTGTGCAGATGTAGATTGTGACGACAGTGATCCGAATCTTCCCGCAGCAGCAGGGACAGCATGTGATGATGGTGATCCAAATACAGAGAACGATGTGATTGGAGCGGATGGTTGTAGCTGTGCTGGAACTGTAGTCGGAGCTTGTGACAATAATGGTGGCGATGCCGATGGTGACGGAATTTGTGCCGATGTAGATTGCGATGACAATAATGCCAACTTACCGGCAACAGTTGGAAGTGCTTGTGATGACGGTGATACAACTACTGAAAACGACATAATAGGAGCCGATGGATGTAGTTGTGCTGGTACGCCAATTTCAACAGGTTGTAATCCGATGTACACCATTAATGGAAATATACTTTCTGTCACTGGTTTGAATGGAGAACACAATTCCATCAATATTTATCAGATTCCAGGATGGGCAGGTTACTACGATTGTTTTGATAACTGTCCAAGTGAGATTGTTTTGCCTGATGGCGAATACAATCTTCACATCAAGGTATTGGATGCAGGTTATCAAATTACTTGTCAGTTGCAGGAAAACATTATCATAGATGGAAGTGCAGCTTGTACGCCAGGGGGACCTTGTAACGATGGAGATGCTTGCACAGACAATGACCTTTGGGATGCGGACTGCAACTGTGCAGGAACGGTGACTGATGCGGATGGTGACGGTGTTTGTGCTGCGGATGACTGTGACGATGGAGATGCAACTTTACCCGCTACGATAGGTTCAACTTGTGATGATGGAGATGCCACCACGGAAAACGATGTGATTGGAGCAGACGGTTGTACTTGTGCAGGTGTTGATCCGGCTGGATGTAATATTACTGTTGCAACTTCTCCCGGAACAATTACCATTGATGGCTTGAATGGCGTACATGTTATTGTTCAAGTCTTTGATGACAAATGGGTTTTCGTTAGAAATTGCTTAGATGATTGTAACGACCCTGAAGTGATTAGTGGCTTAGCTGCTGGTACCTATTATGTAAAAGCCATCAACTATGATGAGAATTGGAACCTGGCTTGTGATAACATTGATTATTACACGGTAACGGGTGGTGCTAATTTACAAGGACAAGAAGGAGCGGAAAATGAAGAGACTTCAACGGAGTTCTTAGTTTATCCGAATCCTGCAGCCAAGCAAGTTAATATCAACCTTAAGGACTTTATAGGCCAATCTGCTGAAGTTCAGATTTATAATCAGTTGGGTCAAATGATGGACATACGCTCTGTTGATAGTGTGACTGAAGAAGCGCTAACTTTTGATTTGACAAAATACACTAGCGGTGTTTATGCAGTGACAATTAAGACGGAAAACAATAAGCGATTGACGAAGTTGTTTGTAGTGAATAAGTTGTAGAATTAATGTTATTTTTAGCTGAGGCCTGATTGCGGGTTTTGGCTTGGAAGCCTCTCTGGATTTTCTGGAGGGGCTTTTTATATTAATCAAGTAATCCTAATAGGAGCTGTTTACAATTTGAATTGTTATAAATAATGAAGAGTAAAAAGTTATCGCATTTGTAAATGAGAATGACGTTAGAGTTATTGGATCTTCATTAATTATTGTTAAATAAAAACAAATGCTGAAAGTCGATTTGAATCAATTGTAGTGATTGTAGTTTTTGGAGATTCCACCGTTGGGTTTATGATCTTCTATGAATCTTGTTGTATCGAAATGAACTTTTATCGTTAAATTTCAAGGATGTCGCAACATTTTCTGGAAATTCTGCATCATAGTATAAAAGTGATTGTCTGATCACAACTTCTTTCCTAAAACTCAACAAGAAATAATGAAACTAAATCTACGCCCGTTCAAGCAGCAATTTTTCCTTACCCTTTGCATCCTGATTTCTTTTGATTTAAGTATAGCCTATTCTCAATCGAATGATTTAAGGATGTCTACCTCCGGCTTAAAATCGGATATCGAATTCGAAAATTCTCCACCGCAGAAAAGAATAAAAAACACTCTTTTCCCAAAAGCTAAAAGAGTCAGTCCACCTTTCCCTCAGTTTAAAATAAAACCAAAAGCAATTCAGCTTAATGCTCAGAAAACAAGAAACTTACGAATGCCATCTGGAACCAAGATAGAAATTCCAGCCAATGCTTTCGTAGATGCCAGCGGCAAAATTGTCACTGGCCAGGTTGATTTTTACTACGAAGAATACAACTCTGGTTTGGACATTATGCTGAGTGGTATTCCGATGGATTTTAAAGGGCAGCATTTTGAATCGGCGGCTATGTTTGATTTGCGAGCTGCTCAGAATGGGGAGCCGGTTTATCCGAATCCGGAAGCGCCGATTGAAGTGCTTTTTCCTGCAACGCCAGAAGGGGAGAACTATAGTTTTTATAATTACAATGAGGAGAAAGGGGAATGGAATGATAAAGGTGTAGATGAACTATTGGAAGCGGAGTTGAATCTTAAGGATATGTGGGGCGATGCTTTTGACGAAGAGGAAAATTGGGTCGATAGTGAAGAATTTATGAATAGGAGGGGAGTAATTAGAAGTCCAGTGCTATTACCTGGTGGTTTGACTATACAAGCCCTGAGACCTCCATCTGGTTCTTTTCGGGGTGCGAAAAAGGGACTACAGTTTCGATTGAAGTATAATTCAAAAGCTAATGATCAAGAGCTGTTGGTTTTTTCAGAATGGAAGAAGTTGAATAATACATATTGGGTATATGCAGGAGATCAGAGTTGGCAGTCAATAAGACATGCAAAGAGGCAAATGGATGGTCTGTATTTCGAAAATTGGTCTAAAATCATAAGTAAAAGAAAGTTGAAAAATAATCATGTTATGGACGTCTGGATGGTGGCAGATACGGAAAATGATTGTTTTAATTTGATGATAGCTAGTTTAAATGACACGCTTTCTTTTCCAGTATTACCCTATCAAAATGGAGACAATGAAATGCAAGAACAAAAACGGATTAGAAAAATGTTTAAGCAATATGAACAAAGATTAGGTACTCGTAAAGCGGACTGGCAAGAAAAGATAGCCGATTTTTATTTACTAGCAGGAGACAGTTTATCTCAAAGAACTGGAGGCTGGTCATTTAATTTTACAGGAAGGAATATAAATTTAGGGGATAAAGCTAACAAGGGAAGGGCTATACCGCGAAGAGTAAAAATTAAAACTTTTGGTCTTTGTAATATCGATACGATTCTTCGATTATTGGGCGAAGAAATTTTAGTTCAATGTTTCGCTCCTAATGGTGATAGCCTGACAATTGCCTCCAGCTACATATGGAATGATCGACCTCGAACAGCATTGAACTATCAAGGTGCTACCATTCAACTTCCTTCTGAAACGGGAAATCGAATGTTGCTAAAATTTGAGAATGGGACAATAGCAACTATTAATCAACAGAACTTTCAGAAAGCTTATAAGGCAAGAAAGAAAAATATCATTCGCTTAGAGGTTGTTCCTATTGAAGAAGAAGAGATGGAAAGTACGAAATTAGCTTATTCAGAGGTTAAAAGATAAGTTATGAAAAAGATTGTCTACCTACTTTTCGCCAGTATCCTAGTTAGCTATAGCTTTGAATCAAATTCGGTGATAATAACGGATATATTTACCTCTGCTGATAATTCCTATATCCTTGAATACAAGGCCAAAGATTTTTTGAAATCTAGTCTTCCCCAACAAACACTGGACCCGGAATCTTTTGACGAAGATTTACTGATTGCTACATTATATTTTACATTAGAGGCAAAGCGCCCAAAACGGAAAACAGAACCACTTCGTCCCAAAAAACAGTTGGATAAAGCAAGTACAGCCTTACTGAATAAATTGTCTAAAAATCGGATTAAGCATGCGATGGGCAAAAGGAAAGTTCCAAAAAAGAAATGGGAAAAAATAGTTAAAAATGCAGGCTTTAAAGGTCGATTTGTCGCGATGGCCGCATCCACTGTTCCACTATACGATTATCCTAAACGATTTAAAGTTAAATACCAACAATTAGAAGATAGTCCTGACTTTAGTTATTTGGAACGCAAAATTTTAAAGCCAGTAGATTTACATACCTACTTAAGCCTCGCAGAAAAATTAATAAAAAAAGCAACCCATTCTAAAAAGAGAAAATTATTAAAATCAAAAGGATTATCAGCTTGGGGTTGCGCCATTCGCATTGATCAAAAGGACGAAAAACGCTTGCCTTACTTGACAATGGTAATGCTTGGTGGTGGGTATCGACTTGCTTTGTTAGAAGATTAAATTCATAGTAGTTTTTGAAAGAAAGAATGGAACGATCTTTAATCGTTTGCTGTTCAAATGCTGAACTTTAAAACAATTAAAATCATGAAATTAAAAATCCATAAAGGTTGTTCCTGTCGCTTTTGTAAAATTGGACGAAATAAAAAGGACAGAACTCGAATAGAAAAAGCCTTCCGACAGAAATCAAAAATGGCCCTTAAAAAAGGAGACAGCACGATCTATTTAAATGGGGTTGGATATACAGACTAAAAATAGCAATTTGTTTTTATGCCTTGGTGTTTTTGCCAATATCCTTTCCGGTAAATTTCTATATTTGCCAAATGAAATCAGCCATTATCTCTATTCTG
>CAZDTI010000096.1:154-22688 GCA_964508085.1 uncultured Saprospiraceae bacterium
AATTAAGGATTAAAAATTAAGGATTAAAAATTAAGGATTAAAAATTAAGGATTAAAAATTAAGGATTAACCGATCGCACTTACATTAAGAAATCCTTAAAGGTATTTTTGAGCATATTGAGATGAGCCTACTTTTTTCAATTGCGGCCTTAGACTCAAAGAGTTTATGATTTAGATTTTAATTTCAGCTACTTATGAGACACAAAGACAAAGTCATCATCATTACGGGATCGAGTATGGGAATTGGAAAGGTGATGGCATTGGAGATGTTACGGGAAGGGGCTAAGGTTGTACTCAACGCTCGGAACCCAGAACGATTGAATAAAACGTATGAAGAATTAAAAGCTGCGGGACATTCGGTGATCGCAGTTGCAGGTGATGTTTCTAGTATTGAAGATTGTAAGCGTATTGTTTTAGAAACACTTAGCGCTTTTGGCAAAATAGATGTGCTTGTTAACAATGCGGGGATTTCGATGGAGGGAGAAGTTACTGAATTGAGTCCTGAAGTTTTCCGAAAGGTAATGGAAGTAAATTATCTTGGTTCTGTCTATCCAACGCAGGCGGTGCTTCCAGAATTGAAAAAAACTAAAGGCTCTGTTGTATTCATGTCAAGTGCTGCGGGTGTACGTGGCTTACCGGGTTACTCTGTTTATTCTTCTTCTAAGATGGCTTTAACTGCTTTGGCTGAATCTATGAAAATAGAACTGCATCCTAGCGGTGTACATGTCGGAATTGCTTATGTTGGTTTCACACAAAACGATCCTGAAAAAACGATTTATAATGCCGATGGAGAAATCATTGCGCAACCCATCCGTACTTTTATAAAAGCGGAGCCTCCTATTAATGTAGCTTTACGAGTCTCCAAAATGATCAGTAACAGACGTTTCAAGCAGGTTTTCACGCCACTTGGGAAGCTGAATGCTGTTGTAAATAACTGGGCTCCTAGCCTTGGCGAGTGGATACTGCGCCGAAATTACTTCAAACGGAAGGCGGAGAATAGCGCGGATTAGCTTAACTTTGCGCCTTCGGTGAAGGGCAGATAAGGGTGGATGATGGTAGATAAGGGCAGATAAGGGTTTCCCACTAACGTGCGATTACGCATTAGAAGGAAACCCTTATCTACCATCATCCGCCCTAGTCCACCCTTATCCACCCTCCTAAACAATAAAAACTCTACACAATGGATATTTTCGAAAGAATCAAAAACAACCCAGGCCCACTCGGACGCTGGGCAGATGTAGCAGAAGGCTACTGGATTTTCCCTAAGCTCGAAGGCGAACTGGGGAGTAGAATGACCTTTGATGGCAAAGAAGTAATTTGCTGGTCAGTCAATAATTACCTTGGTTTGGGTAACCACCCAGATGTACGAAAAGCAGATGCAGAAGGAGCTGCTGATTGGGGGCTCGCTTACCCTATGGGATCCCGGATGATGTCTGGAGCTACGTCTGAGCACGATGCTTTGGAGGAAGAACTAGCTGACTTTGTACAAAAAGAATCTGCTGTTTTGGTCAACTTTGGTTACCAAGGCATCATGTCTGCAATTGATTCTTTGTTGACACGAAGAGATGTTGTAGTTTATGATTCGGAATGTCATGCTTGTATTGTCGATGCTTTGCGGATGCACCTCGGTAAGCGTTTTGCCTTTGAGCACAACGACATGGAAAGCCTTGAAAAACATATGCCTAAAGCTTGTCGAATTGCTAAAGAAAATGGTGGTGGTGTTCTCGTAATTTCCGAAGGTGTATTCGGGATGCAAGGAGATCAAGGTAAGCTGAAGGAAATTATAGCAATGAAAAAAGACTATGACTTCCGTTTATTAGTAGATGATGCACATGGCTTTGGCGTACTTGGAAAGACAGGTGCTGGTGCTGGTGAAGAGCAAGGAGTACAAGATGAAATCGATGTATATTTTTCTACTTTCGCTAAATCTATGGCGAGTGTTGGAGCTTTCCTTGCGGGAGATAAAGACATCATTCGCTTTTTGAAATACAATATGCGTTCGCAGATTTTTGCAAAGTCATTGCCGATGCCTTTTGTAACAAGTGCACGTAAGCGTTTGCAGATGTTACGGACAATGCCGGAATTGAAAGATCGCTTATGGCGAAATGTGAATGCTCTGCAAAGTGGGTTGAAGGAACGTGGTTTTGACATTGGAAATACGAATTCTTGTGTGACGCCGGTGTACATGAAAGGTTCTGTAGAGGAAGCAATGGTCTTAGTAAAAGACATGCGAGATAATCACCGAATTTTCTCTTCTATTGTCGTTTATCCGGTGATTCCTAAGGGAATGATCTTGTTGCGTTTAATTCCTACTTCTGTGCATACGATGGAAGATATTAATGAGACCTTAGAAGCATTTTCTGCGATTTCTGAGAAGTTGACAAATGGAGTTTATAAAGAGCATGCCGCGGCCATAAAGGCCTGATGATGTTCTAGCTTAGCTTTAGAATAAGAAACCCCTAATTCGAGATTACTCGAAATTAGGGGTTTCTTATTTCAATTTAAAAATCTCGTTGACTGTATTGTTCCCTACTTTAAAGGAATGGAATTTAAAATCAGCATATTCATTATAATCATGAGGGTGAAACCTATAATTAGTAATGAAATATGATGCGCTATCTTTGGGAACGATATTAAATCTTATTCTGTCTTCAGGTGGTAACATCATTATATTAGCTTTTCCTGGGTGATTTTGCACCGCTAAATCAATTGAAGTACTAGAATCATTTTTTAATATATATTCTAAAGATTCCTTATACGAAACACCCCAATAGTCCATTTCGTAATTTTTCCGAAGGTACTCTGGAGAAGTAAATAAAAAGATTTCATTAAAATAGACACCCTGCAAAGGGAAATTTTGGATCATATTACTTGCAGTGATAATAAATGTAATAGCCATTAAAGACATCGTCGTAATAAATACCTTTTTCTTTTTTAATAAATAAGAAAAGCCATAGATAATGATTAGTATAAAAGGTGGGTAAATAAAGAACATTTGTCTCCAACCATCATATACTACAGAGTGAAATACGATAACAGCTACTAGAGGAGCAAGAAAGTAGCCTAAGAAAAGGAGGTTGGTCCTTTTTATAGAATTATCTAGAAAAGAGTAAGGCGTTCTAAAGAATTGAACAATCAACAATAAAGAACCAGCAATTCCAAGTAAAAGGTAAATAATAGGAGTTGATATAGCAAACCATGTAGGTATATATTTCCAACTAAGCTCTGTTGCTTTTATTAATTCACCATTAAATAAGACCCCACCATTCCACCTGAATTTTGACATATTTATAAACACTTGAACAAAATTAGTTAGTGGGTCATTCCATAAATAGGGCCATGTTATATACAGTGAAAAACAGGACGAGATAAGAAGTATGATTATCAACTTTAATGTTAGCTGTCTTTCCTGCTTCCTAATTAGATCTAAAAACAATATCAATAGCGCCACTAAAAGAACTAATATTCCCATAATTCTCATATTTATTAATAGCCCTGTACATATTCCTAATTTTATAAAACTAAATATGGTTTTTTTGTCAAACGCTTTTACAAAAAAATAAAAGCAAATTATAAACATAGATAAAAAAGGGATGTCTTTAGTATTGAAAAAGGAATGAGCGTATATACGTGGATGAAGCATTAATAGAAAAAAACCAATCGTAGCCAGCAGCTTATTCTTATATAGATAATCAATAAGTAGAAAAAGAAAATAGCCGCTTAACAGAAAGAATAAATGAGTCACTAAATGTCTCATTAAATAAATGTCTTGAATCTCTGTTAATTTAAATTTTCTTTCAAGCATAATTAGTGGCAGCTCAAAGGCGACCCCATAATCTTTATCTTTCCAGGCTAAAAGGCGGTCGTCATCAAAGAAAACATACTCATAATTTAGTGATCCTGTTGATCTTTGCATTGGTTCATCCCAACCCATGCCGTAACTATCATAGGTCATTAAACCAATAAGTAACATAATTAAGAATAGGAAAAAACCAAGATATTGATACAGGAACTTTAAATAAGCTTTCTCTAGCATTTTCAGCATTTTTAATGAACTCTAACAATGTCATTGCATGACATCGGTAGAAAGATAGACCAAGTTTCGTACTTTTGAATATCTACAAACAAAACGTACAAACCTTATCTATTGGTAAAGATAGCATCAAAAAAGACAGCCAAAGAAAAAAAGACTAAAAAAGACGATTACCTCTATTATAATCGTATGTACATAAGCTATTGCTAACTTGAATCCTTGCATTACCATAAAAGTTATCTTCGCATTTACATAACGCATAAAGGGTTTTAATTCATCATCTTTATTGGACTTATTTTACCGGTGAACCATATCAATTTAGTCGACACATCCATAACAACAACAATAAAATCACTGTTATTTGAAATCTTCTTACATTGCAGTGTATATTTAATCAGCGTGGAAATTAAAATCTAAGCTAACAGTCAAAAATGAAAAAACTTCTTCTTCTTGGAACCTTAGCTTATGCTACAATGACGATTATGGCCGTCATGCTCTATGAAGAGCGTATTGCTTTTTTAGATGGGGCTTTCATTTTGTTTTCCATTTTGAGTGAGGGAGATTTGGCGATACAGGTTTATCGTTTTGGGGCTGCGGTTACGCAGGTGTTTCCTTTAGTGGCTTCTTGGATGGACTTTTCTCTTGTGTCGATCATGAAAATTTACTCAGCTTGTTTTCCGGTTTATTTTTACTCCTTGTTTCTGATTTGTTTATTAGGATTGAAAAAAGAACGGTATGCGGTACTCTTGTTATTGTTTAATGTAGGAATGGTGACCCACACTTTTTATTGGGTGGTTCCGGAATTCCAGCAAGGACTTTCTTTGATGGTAGTTTACTTTGCTTTTTTGGAAAGGGCTATGGAAAGCGATTGGTTTAGACGTAAAATCTGGTTGCACATTATTAATCTTGGTTTAATTTTTACACTGGCGCTATTTCACCCTTTAATGGTTCTTCCTTTTGCATTCTTTGTGGGGTATCTATTCTTGTTCTCGAAAGACAGCCCAAAGAATCTCCGCTGGCTAAATGTCAATAATTTCCTAAAAGCTGACTCTCCTATTATCAAAAAATGGCCATTGTTGCTTAGTGGTGTTCTTTTTCTTCCTTTCTTTTTATTGAAAGGCTATGTTTTTAAAACACCCTATGATAGCTTGTCTATGCAAGTACTACAAAACTTCAAGGCTTTCTTCCCCAACTACTTCGATCTTCAATCAAATATTAATTTCCTGTCGTATTTAATTACTGATTATTATTTATTAATTATTGCTTTAGCACTTATAAGTGTACATGCTGTTCAAGAAAAGAAATCATTTTGGTTTATTTGTATTTCCATTCCTTTTTTAGGGTACTTATTCCTAATCAATATTTCTTATCCTGATGGCCCGCATCAATTCTATATTGAGAGTCTTTACCTTCCATTAAGCTTAATTTTATTCCTACCCCTTGTTTCTATTTTTTCGCAAAAGCCAAATCATAAAAACCTTGTACTGGCCCTTTCCATAGTTGTGGGTATTCGCTTAGTTCACATCTATCAAACGCACCCCTTTTATAGCGAGCGTGTAGCTCATATTCGTACTTTTCTTAAGAAGACGGAAGATCTTCCCAATAAGAAACTGATTCTAAGGTCAGAACAAGTAAATAATGAACTGTTAATGTTGGACTGGGGGCTCGCTTACGAATGCTGGTTGCTGTCGACCATTGACGAAGGCATAAGCAGGTCTGTTGTTGTAGAAAATAAAAGAGGCAGTCACCAAGCCGCTTTAAAAAAGAATAATGCTTTTTGCCCGACCTGGGGAAATTACCCTTACCCGAATTTACCAAAACGGTATTTTATCTTTAATGACTCTACGTATTATATCTCTCCAAGGGGAGATTTTAATTTCAAATAGTTAGCTTTGCATTACTAGGCACTTCTTCGACTCAGTCGTTTCTCCTTCACTCGGAATCACCGTCTTTAGAGTTAGACTTAAGTGCCCCAAAATATTAGAAAAAATCGACCGGAGTCTTTTTACAACAGTTCAAATAAAACATACATAGAAAATGAAACCCATCATTAGCGGAATCCAACAAATTGGAGTAGGAAATAACGACGTTTACGGTACTTTTAAATGGTACCACCAAAACCTTGGTATGGATGTCAAGATTTTTGACGAAGCAGCAGAGGCAGCGCTGATGTTGCCTTACACGGGTGGTGTGCCTCGTAGTCGTCATGCTATTCTAGCTTTGAATATGCAGGGCGGCGGTGGTTTGGAAATCTGGCAATACACTAGTCGTACTCCAGAGGCTGCGACCTTCCAGTTACAACTCGGGGATCTTGGTATTTACATCATGAAGTTTAAATGTAAGAACGTAGCGGAGACCTATGAGTCAATGAAATCAAAAGGTGTAAATCTTTGTGGTAGCATTAGTAAAGCGCCAAATGGTTTGGATCATTTTTATTTTAAGGATCTGCATGGCAACTTAGTAGAGGTGGTTCCTTCTGACAACTGGTTTAGAAAAAACAATAGTTTTACAGGTGGCGTTTATGGATGTACGATTGGCGTAAGCGATATTGAAAAAGCGAGAGAAGTATACTCTGACATCATCGGCTATGATGAGGTGGTTTATGATAAGACGGGGACCTTTGAGGACTTTGCTTCCCTTGACGGTGGAAAGCAGGAGTTTCGTCGAGTGCTGCTGACACATAGTCAACCACGCGTTGGAGCCTTCAGTAAGTTGCTGGGCAAAAGCGAAATTGAACTCGTGCAAGTACTGGATCGAACACCTAAGAAAATTTTTGAAAACCGACTTTGGGGTGACCTGGGTTACATTCACCTTTGTTTCGACATCAATGGTATGGACGAATTACGTAAACTTTGTGCGTCGAAGGGCCGACCTTTCACTTGTGACAGTAGCGATAGTTTTGACATGGGAGAAGCCGCAGGTCATTTTTCTTACATCGAAGATCCAGATGGTACGCTCATCGAATTTGTAGAAACACATAAGGTGCCTATTTTGAAAAAAGTGAATTGGTATATGGATTTGCGAAAGCGGGATCCAAAAAAGTCTTTGCCAACTTGGATGGTAAGAGCGCTTGGATTTAATCGGGTGAAGATTTCCTCGATTCGCTCTGCTCACTCGGAATGACAGTGTTTCGATTTGATGCGTCGAATATGGAGAGGCTTCTTAATTTTCCGAATTACAATGTCGCAGTCAATACGATTTTAAATCTCTCGAGATAATTGTTCGTAATTTCTGATTTGTACTTTTGTTACTAGTCCTGATTTGTTTACCAAACAATTCATATAAACCATAATTACTTGACAATGACTACCAACCAATCCATCGCCATTCTAACCATTCGTCTTTTACTCGGTTTCATTTTCTTTATGCAGGGTTTTGGTAAAGTTTTCAAATGGGGCGTTTCTAATGTTTATGGTAATTTCTTCAAGGAAAAATATCAGGATTTGCTCCCGGACTTTTTGATTCAATTCACCGCTTATTATACTTCTTATGTTGAACTGATTGCTGGCTTTATGTTGGTGATTGGTCTAAAAAGAGATTGGGCGCTTTATGCCTTAGCCTCTGTGTTGGTCATCGTTACTTTTGGGCATGGGATGACGGAACCGGTTTGGGATTTATCGCATGTGATGTATCGAGCAGTGTTGCTTGTAACTTTATTGTTATTCCCAAAAGAGTGGGACAAATATTCGGTGGATACCCTTTTGAAACGTTAACTGCCTGCTATCGTGATATTTGCTCACAGATCGCACTTAATTCGGAATTCCCACGCAGAGGCCGCAGAGCTAAGGTATTTTCAACATCAATCACCTCAATACAATAACCATTCGCGAACTGAGCGCCTTTAGATTTTTATTTCCATTTTAATTTTAATTCCTAATGCGAATGCCCACCAGCTGCCGCCTCCCCTTTCTTCGATTCTGCCATTAGGAAAAAAGCACCTTCCACTACTATTTCTGCATTTTCAGGAATTGGATCTATTGGCTGTACCCCCATAAATCCTAGGTCTGTTTCACCTCCTTTCACTTGCAATTTGGCGAAATGCGTTTCCCCCTCATGAACCTCTTCTTTTATAAAAATAAATTTCAATCCTTTGTCAACGGTGATGGCCTCGATGGGTAATGTCGCCAGCATTTGCTCTTGGTTTATCACTCTGGCTTCTACAAATTCTCCTGGTGAAAATCCTTTGGAGGAGCCTTCAATTTCGGCATGAACGTCATAGCTATTGCTTTCTTCACTTACCAAGGTATTAATCCATTTTACTTTGGCATCCAAAATATTTTCAGGTCGGGATTGTACGTAGAATTTTAGTACTTGTCCTTTTTCTAATAGGGTAATATCCGGTCCGTAAGCATATAGGTGTAAATGCAAATGGTCACTGTCTATAATTTCGGCGAGCGGCATACTGGCATTAATATACTGACCAGTACTGGCCATGAGGTGTTGAATCACTCCGCTGCTAGGAGCATAGATATTAAAGTTAGTCCGAAACTTTTCTGTATCATTTTGAGAAATACCAAGGCTTCGGAGTTTGGTTTCCAATGCCTTAATACTAGCCTGGGTTTCGGCTTGTTCCGCTTTTGCCTTTTCATAGTTTTTCAATGGGCCGATGGATTCTTCAGATAGCGCTTTTTGTCGCTTGACTTCTTTATCTAAATAGCTCAGGTGGCTTTTAGCTTGTGCTAAAGATTCTTGCCAATCCACTACATCAAGGTTTTCAACAGTAAACAAAAGCTGCCCTTTTTTGACATTTTGCCCTGAGGTGATGGATACCTTTGTAATTCGACCATCGAGATTGCTGCTTGCAATTGATTTCCCTGAAGGTGGAAGCTCTACTCGCCCCGTGAGTTTCACCTTAGACTTTATTTTTCGGTTTTCTATTTTTCCGTAGCGGAGTCCGATGTTTTTGATTTGCTCACTGGTGAGCGCGATTTCTTTTTCTTCATCGTGGCTTGCATGAGCATCACCATGATCGTGCCCGTCGTGGTCGTGGGTGTGGCAGTTGGTGAAGAGGACTAGAGTTGTCAGTAGAAGTATTTTTGTGTATTTCATTTTTCTTTTTTTTTCGAGCCCCTAGCTGGGGGGTGAGCCCCGACTTTCAAGTCGGGGTAAATGGTGGTTCGACTCCTCCAGAGTCTTGCGTGGTGGTCGTGTGGTTTAGTTTCCTGTAAGATGTATTCTTTTGTTTTCCATCAACAGGTATTCTTTTTTTGTATCCAATAAATTTTGTTTGATATTGAAATATTGATTGTACGCGACCATCAAATCGGCGAGTGAACTTAACCCACTTTGCCATGATTTTTCATAGGCAGGTAATAAGGTTTTGGCGGATTCTAGTAAGTTTTTTTGTGCAACTATATTTTCTTGTAACACTCCATTTAAGGTTCTCAGTTTTTGTTCCTCTAATTCCATTTGACTCTGTTGCCATTTGAATTGTTCCCCTACTGAAGCTGTTTTATATTTAGTTGCTTCTAGTTGCTTATTTTTATAGCTTTTTGCGAAAGGTAAATTAACTCCAATTTGGTATCCAAAAAACAATAAATCATTATCAATGCTTTGCAAACTTAAACCAGCGAAAGGTTTTGGACTATTTTTATTCTTTGTCACTTCGTTTTGCGCCTGTAGAATATTTTGTTGCGCTTTGTATTGTTGCAATATTGGATGGTCAGTTATTTCTACTTCCTCTGGCAAAGTAACGTTTTCAAGAAAACCTACTGTAAAATCTAAAGTTGCTATTCGGTTCTTTAGTTGTGTTTCATAGGCAGATTGGAGGTTTTGATTGTTGTTTTGTTCCATGCTATTCCTTGCCAATTCTAACTCCATTTGTTGCAATTCTAATCCACCACTCTCCCCTAGTTCTACTTTTCTCATTAGGATAGTCAACCACTTGTTGTATTCTTCTTGTTCTTCTTTTTTCAACTGAAGAGATGACTTATAATAGGCTGCTTCAATGTATTGTTCTGCTAGCAATTGCTTAAGTCGGATCTTTATCAGGGCTGCTGGTAAATTTGCCGCTTGCATTTGTGCTTCATAATATTTGCGGTAAGCTTTATCTACTTTTGGCAAACGGAAAATCTTTGTTACGTTTACAGATTGCACACCTGTACCTTCATTCAATCCAACCTCTTCTCCGCTATACGAAACCGACCAAGGATTCGGGGCCAGTGGTTCCTCCGCTTGGGCAGCCAATGCCTTTTGTTGAAAAGCAGCAGCGGTATCTAGCGGTATTTTTTGTGCATCTACGACCTTCAACAATTCTGTTAGTGATTTCACTTCTTGCGCTTCCATTGGGCTTATAGCCAACATTATTATTGTTATGACTCCTGTGGCATTCCGCAGTTTTCTCTTTTTAAAATTTTCCATTAATTGATATAAAATCGGAATAATAATTAGTGTTAAAAAAGTAGCAGAGATCAAACCACCAATCACAACGGTTGCTAATGGGCGCTGGACTTCTGCTCCTGCGGAGTTGCTCAAAGCCATTGGAAGAAAACCAAGTGATGCTACCGCCGCTGTCATTATAACAGGACGTAGCCGTACCTCAGTGCCTTTTTCTATTATCTTTCGAATGTCTTTCATTCCTTCTTTTTTCAATTGATTAAAATAAGCTACCAGTACGATTCCATTTAAGACGGCGACGCCGAAAAGAGCGATAAATCCGACTCCGGCAGAAATACTAAAAGGCATACCGCGCAAGTATAAAGCCCAAATTCCTCCAATCGCAGAAAGAGGAATGGCCGTAAAAATCAGCAACGCATATCGCACAGAACGAAAGGTCAGAAATAGTAACAAGAATATTAATCCTAAGGCCAGTGGTACTACAATCATCAGTCGGGCTTTGGCTCTTTCGAAGTTTTCAAACTGGCCACCGTAGCGTACATAGTATCCCGGAGGCAAATTCAAGCGAGAGTCAAAATTCTTTTTAATGCCTTTTATTAAAGTGGCAATATCCATGTTACGTGCATTTACACCAATTGTAATTCTCCGCTTCGAATCATCTCTGGAAATTTGAGAGGGCCCTTCTTCAAAAGATATTGTGGCCAGTTCCGACATTGGAATTTGCGCACCTGAATCTAGAGAAACCGTTAGGTCTTGTAAAGAACCAATGTTTTTTCGCGCTTCCTCTTTTAAGCGAATAACGATGTCGTATTGCTGTTCTCCTTCATAAAACTTCCCTGCAATTTTTCCAGCGAAAGCAGTTTGCAGAATGTTGTTCAATTGGGCAACGGTCACTCCATATTTATTTAATGCAGGACGTTTGTAATCTACCACCATTTGTTGGAGTCCTGCCGTTGGTTCCACCTGTATGTCCCCTACTCCATCAAGAGATTCGAGAATAGCTTCCGCATCGTTTGCTTTTTCTACTAGTATTCCTAAGTCTTCACCATAGATTTTAATGGCAATGTCTTGTCTTATGCCAGTCATCAATTCATTGAAACGCATTTGGATCGGCTGTGTAAACTCGTAAATCACTCCAGGGTATTTACTCATTTCTGCTTCCATTTTTTCGAACATTTCTTCCTTTGTGCTGGCAGAAGTCCATTCTGATTTTGGTTTCATGATCACAAAAATATCCCCTGCTTCCAGTGGCATAATATCTGTTGGGATTTCGGCAGTTCCAATTTTGGTAACTACTTTTTCTACCTCTGGAAAATTATCCATTAAAATGTCCTGAAGTTTTGCAGAAACAGCTACGCCTTTTTTAATGGAACTACCTGTCGGTAAAATTTGATGGAGTGCAAAATCACCTTCTTCCAGCGTTGGGATAAACTCCCCTCCCATTTTAGTAAACAACCATAGACTTCCTGCAAAGACTAACATCGTCATTACAAGTACTACATATTTCAACTTAAAGGAAAAATCGCGTAAGGGTGCGTAGAGGCGATATAGAAATCGCATGATTCGCTCTGCCCAACTGTTTTCATTTGCGGTCGCATTTTTCAAAAACATAGCAGCCATCATTGGCACATAAGTCAGCGATAAAATCAAAGCACCTAAAATGGCGAAACTTACCGTTTGTGCCATTGGGATAAACATTTTCCCTTCGACACCTTCTAAAAACAAAATGGGTAGATATACAATTAGAATAATGATTTCACCAAAAGCAGCAGAGCTTCGAATTCGTGTTGTAGCATTGAAAACTTCTTCCTCTTGTTGTTCAGGGCTGAGCTGTTGTGCTTTATTTTTCAGCCCCAGCTGATGTAAAATAGCTTCTACAATAATGACTGCTCCATCTACAATCAGACCAAAATCCAGCGCACCCAAGCTCATCAAATTTGCAGAAACGCCAAAAAGCTTCATCATACTTACGGCGAATAACATACTGAGTGGAATAACGGAAGCTACAATTAGTCCCGCTCGTAGATTACCTAACAACAGAACCAAAATAAAAATAACAATAAGCGCTCCTTCCGCTAGGTTTTTAATAACCGTAGAAGTTGTACTCTTCACTAATTTGGAGCGATCCAAATAAGGCTCTAACAATATACCTTCAGGAAGGGAGGTTTTGATTTCTTCGATTCTCTCTTTCACTCGAAGTGTCACCTCATTACTATTCGCTCCTTTGAGCATCATCACTTGCCCGGCTACCACTTCGCCCTTGCCGTTCATGGTTACCGCTCCAAACCTAGGAGCATGTCCGATGACTACCTCTGCTACATTTTTCAACAAAACCGGGTGCCCCCCAACTCGCTTCACCAAGACATTTTCTAGTTCTTCGATGGATTCTAACATTCCTTCTCCGCGAATAAAAAAAGTCTGATTTGTTTTTTCAATATAAGAACCTCCGGAGTTCGCGTTATTCTCCAATACGGATTGATAGAGGTCTTCCATTGTCAAATTAAAGGACTGTAGGCGATTCTGATCGACCGCTATTTCATATTGTTTGAGGTAGCCCCCGGAACTGTTTACTTCTACCACTCCCGGTAAACCAATAATTTGACGTTTGATAATCCAATCTTGAATGCTGCGTAATTCTATTGGTCCATATTTATCTTCATAGCCATCTGCGGGGTAGATAACGTATTGATAAATTTCTCCCAAACCAGTGGTAATTGGCCCCATCTCTGGCTGCCCGTAATTTTCTGGAATTTCTGCTTTTGCCTTTTGTACTTTTTGATTAATTTGTTCTCTTGCCCAATAAATATCAACGTCTTCTTCAAATACAACCGTAATCACCGACAAGCCAAATCTGGAGATCGATCGCAGTTCTTCTACTCTTGGAATATTACTCATTTCTAATTCCAATGGAAAAGTAATCAAACGTTCGACTTCTTGTGCGGAAAGATTTGGAGAAGGAGTAATCACCTGCACTTGATTGTCCGTAATATCGGGAACGGCATCCAAAGAAAGATGCTGCAATGAGTAAGCCCCCCAAACAATAAGTCCGAATAACAAACCAAACACAATGAGCTTATTGTGGATAGAAAAATGAATTATTTTATCAAACATGGACAATTGTAAATTGAAAATTGGATAATATCGAGGAATTGCTACTCCTTGATATTATTGGTTTGACTTCTCCTGACTTCTCTAGGATTGAGCGCACCGATTTAATGAGATCAGCTATTTACTAATTAACTAGTCACCAATCCTTTAAACCATCATACGTAATAGTTTGGCAATGGATTCTAAAAGGTCTTTAGATCTAGCGTATTCCTCTTTACTTTACGTAAAAGTCCAAGAGGTTCACAGATGAATTAGAGTGAATTAGCAAAAAAAGTTAGGACAAGGCTGGTGGTTCGTCGAGGCCTGAGGTAAAATCGGCCGAGTAGAGTAAAGGAAGGTTGTTGAAATGGTGCGCCATTCTATTTGTTTCTACCATGAAGAAAGGAGTAGAAAAATGGTCTATTTCGGCGTAATCAATGGTGTGGTTGTGGGAATGAGAGCAAGGATGTTGGTGCTCATTGTCAGAATTATGCACTGAATTCTCTGTATCCAGATAATGATCCAATAAAAAATCGGCAAGGGTGAAGGTCGTTCCATCCTCCTTAGCATCTTCTATGTGCTCTGCATAATGATTTACAGCACAAGCAAGATGCAGCAGTTGCTGATAGTCCATCTTTGGTGTAAGTGAACCAAGGAGGAAATAAATAGCAAGTAATATGGAAGTGGTTTTCTTCACTTTTACAAATTTATAAAAAATAAATTAGTTTTGTGGCGTAATTTATTTGCCTCTTCATTTAGTACAACGTGCAAAAAGTTTACACGTTGCAATTAGGACTCCGCAAATAGTAACTTTCCGATTTATAGCTATTGGCATTAAGCGCCTCAGCAACAAATAAAAAACGTATCTATGCGCCATTTCTTATTATCCCTTTTATTCTTAACGCTATTTTCTACTTGTAAAAAAGACATTATAACTAATGTAAGTGTCGCCGCTCAAATCCAATCCTTGAATTCCGAATGGGAAATGCGACAGGCAGACAGCGACGATTGGATGCCGGTTGCTAAAATTCCTTCTACCGTTCATACGGTGTTGCTGAACAACGAGAGCATTGAAAATCCTTTCTATCGAAACAATGAAGCGAAACTTCAATGGATAGAAACCAAAGATTGGGAATATCGAAAACGATTTCATGTTAAAGAAGGACTACTGGATGAAGAAACAGTAGAACTAAATTTCAAAGGATTGGACACCTATGCTGATGTTTATTTGAATGGACAAAAAATATTAGAGGCAGATAATATGTTCCGCTCTTGGTTAGTTGATGTAAAATCATTGTTAAAAAAAGAAAACAATGAATTGAGAATTTATTTCCATAGCGCTACTAATAAAGACGATGAAAAATGGGCAGCACTGGGTTATGAATTACCAGATGGTAGTAGACGGGCGGTGACCAGAAAGGCAGGCTTTCATTATGGGTGGGACTGGGGACCAAGGTTTGTAACTGCAGGCCCCTGGCAGCCCATAGAAATACGGGCTTGGTCTAAGGCGCTCCTCAACGACATTCATTATCGAACATTGCCAAAAAAAGGGGAACCGACAACCATACAAGCCTTTTTTGATGTGGATGCAACAGCAGCAGGGCCAGCCCTGATCCGTGTTGATCTGGATGGACAAACTTATACAAAGGAGGTAGAATTAAAAGTTGGAAATAATAAAGATTCCCTCAGTTTCACTTCAAACAACCTCAAACTCTGGTGGCCAAATGGACTTGGAGAACAGCCTCTTTATCCCGTTACTGGTTCTATTGCTACTGCCGACTTCTCTGATAAAAAAGAAGACCGAATTGGTATAAGGGACATCAAGTTGCAACAAAAAGAAAGTAATGATGGTTTGAGTTTCACTTTTGTTGTCAATGGAGTTCCTTTCTTTGCAAAAGGCGCCAATTACATTCCTCAGGATATTTTTCAAGATCGGGTTACAGACCAACAGTACATTAAACTTTTAGGAGATGCCAAACTCGCCAACATGAATATGCTACGTGTTTGGGGTGGTGGCATTTATGAAAATGAAGTTTTCTATAATACCTGTGATGAAATGGGGATTATGGTTTGGCAGGATTTCATGTTTGCCAATACAATGGTGCCCGGTGATAAAGCTTTTCAGCAAAACGTAGCAGAAGAAGCAAAAGAACAAGTCAAGAGGTTGGCCAACCATCCGAGTATTGCTATGTGGTGTGGCAACAACGAAGTTTCAGAGGGCTGGCACCGTTGGGGCTGGCAAAGTGACTTGAGTGAAGAACAGAAAAAGACAATTTGGGCAGACTATGAAACTATTTTTAAAAACATTCTTCCCAAGGCCGTTGAGCAATCTCTAGCTGGAACTATTCCATATTGGGAAAGCTCTCCACAATATGGTCGCGGTGATGCCAATCATGTATACGTTGGTGACTCTCACTATTGGGGTATTTGGCACGATGCGGAACCATTTGAGAATTTTAAAACAAAAGTCCCACGTTTTATGAGTGAGTTTGGGTTTCAATCTCTACCGGCACTAAGCACCATCAAAACATTTACCCTGAAGGAGGACAGAGACATGGATTCTGAAGTCATGAAAGCGCATCAAAAACACAGCCGTGGAACAGCCCTCATCAAAGAATACATGGCCCGTGATTATAAAACACCAAAGAGCTTCGACAATTTCGTTTATGTAAGTCAATTGTTACAAGCCGACGGAATGAATCTGGGGTTGAAAACACATTTACGTCGTCAACCTTATTGCATGGGTACACTTTACTGGCAGTTTAATGACTGTTGGCCAGTGGCTTCCTGGTCGAGCATTGACAATACAGGTACTTGGAAAGCATTGCATTACGCCGCTAAAAAAACTTTCGAGCCCATTAGCCCTGTTATAGATTTAACGGAAAACCGTATAAGTCTTCGGATCATCAATAATACGTTGGACACTATTAATATCTTGTCTCAGATCAAAGTACAAAGCTTCAAAGGAGAAGTCTCCCTCATGAAGACTGCTCGATTTAGGGTACCTAAGATGAGTAGCAGCACTGTTCCCGGCGCAACGGTTAAGCAAGCAACTCGTACAACTGAAGTCAACGAAACCGTCGTAAGTCTAACCTTATTGCGGGAGGATAGTAGCTTTCTTTCCAGAGATCAGATTTACCTTGTCAAACCGAAAGACTTGAACCTAACAAAACCTAACATTAATACTACAATTACAAAAATGGCGGAAGGCTTTGTTATTCGATTGGAGACGGATGTGTTGGCGAAGTCTGTTTATTTGGAGACTGAAGTCGCTGGTTGGTTTGATGACAACTATTTTGATTTGTTGCCGAGAGAGGTGAAGAAGGTTTTGTTTGTGCCGAATGATAAGGGGGCTGGTTTGTCTTTGGAGGAGTTGGGGGTGCGGTCTTTGGTGGATAGTTATTAGTTTGGGATTTTATAAGAGTAAATGGAAATGCCTTCTAGCGTTTTTTCAACTTCAAGCGCAACCAGTCCGTATCGGAACAAGCGGGCCTCAACCTCAATGCCTTCTAGCGTTCCTTCTATCGTGTTTGCTAGCGCGCGCTGTTTCACTACCGCCTGGCATATATACCAGCATCTACTTTAGTAACAAGATGTACACGTAATTTGGTGAATGAGGCTTTCGTAACTTCGTGGCGGTGGCCGGGAAGTCTGGCAAAAGTTGCGAAAGCCGTTGGTGAGTTATTTCCTGCGCTAACCCCCTGCCCCTGAAGGGGAGCATCAGCCCGCCCCACTACTACCTAAAAAATACGCAAAAACACACCTCCCGCTTTCGCAAACCTTGCTCTGCTCATGCCTCCTCGCGGGTTTACGAAAGCTAGTGCGCCCACTGTTTCACCACTCGCTCCGCCCAAAAGCCCTCTTCTGTTTTCAACAACAATATATACACGCCTTGTGGTTGAGCCTCTAAATCAATCGTAGTTTGCGCTCCCAAATCACTTTGCGCTATTAATTTTCCGGTAAGGTCTCTTAATTCATAAGTTCCTTGTACTGTAGTTGAAAACACAACTTGTAGTAGTCCAGTGGTTGGATTTGGGAATATTTTTGGAGATAAAATTGAGATATTATTTGTGGAGGTGATGGCGTCTTGGCCGTCGCAATCTTCGTCAATGCCGTTGTTGGGAATGTCTTCGGCATCTGCGTTTACAAGGGCATTGCTATCATCACAGTCATTCCAAAGTTCAAAACCGTCTTGGTCGAAATCAAAGGTAGATAACATAGTGTTTTGTGTAGTATTTGTAATAACAGCGGGGTTGTAATCAAAGAAGATGTTGGCAGTATTTTCAATATTTGTGTTTTCTTCGATGTCGCTATTTGCTCGAATACTGTACATGACGTAGCCTTGGCTGGCTTCGAAATTGGTGGTGCTGTCGGGGAGGAAGATGTCGCGGAATTCGAAGGTGAGGGTATTTCCTTCCAGGAAGGTACTCAGTACGGATTCGTGGCTGGAAGTGATGTATTGAAAAGTGGATAAATCCAAGTTGGGATCAAGCTCATCTGTGATGACTACATCGTAGGCTTCTGCGTTTCCGGTGTTTTGGAATCGGATGGTGTAGGTGAGGTTTTCGTTGATTAGGGCGTAGTTTTCGGGATAAACCGGAGATACCAATTTATCATTAGGATCATAAGAACATTGGACTTCTACCTTGTGTTCAAAATTTACAAGAGCTGCTGCCGTTGTTTCGTCTGAAAAATTCGCTTCTACGTCAAAGCTCAAAGAATCACCGACTGGAAAATCTGGTGGTCCTGGCAATCTTAAACTAATTTGTTTTTTAGCAACCTGCTGCGGAAACAAATCCGTGAAGTACCAACCAAAACGATCTGCTCCGACAATAGTATCTGGGGCATCTATGAAATTACTTTCCAAAACACTTTCATCGAGATTAAACCATAGGGTTCCATTCGCTGTATTTGTACCATTATTAGCCACTACTGCTTCGAATTTAACAAACTCATTACATCTTGGAAGTCCGTTTACACAATTGGTAGATATGTCAGAAATATTGGCATTTGGGAATAGACCATAATAAACAGTATCACTGTTATTGGTGTCGTTGAGTGATACATTATAGCTGGAAAGAGTAGTCGTCAAATTCCAATCTGGCAAATCACTTTCATTTAGGGAAATTACATAGTCTCCGAAGTCGAGATATTTTATTCCGCCCACTTGGGTATTCCCATAAACAGTATAAGCCCCTGGTTCGATGGTAACAGCAGCCGCTGGAAGATAAGGCTCTCCATTGTCTTTAAGCGCATTTTCATTAAGGTCATAAAAACAGCGGAAGTTCAGATTTCCTCTTTCGCCGCATAGGTTAGTTACTTCAGTTTCACTATCGCAGCCTGGAGCATTGTTAGAAATCGAAACAATACTAGTGCTACTAACGAGGTAATCACAAATAGACGTAATAGAGCAAGAAGAAAGATTGCTGTTAAATCCTATTTCTAAATTTCCACCGATAGAGTTCAAGTTCTCTAAACCCTCCAAGCTTGTCAATGCTTGATTAGCATTAATTGACAGGTATTCCCCTATAGAGACTAAGTTTTCCAATCCACTAAAATCTGTCAATAAATCATTGCTCTCTACAACTAAATATTCCCCTATAGTGGTTAAACTATTTAAGTCGTTTAAGCTCGTCAAAGCATCGTTTTGAAGACTTAAGAAATAAGTCCCAATAGACGTAATATTATTTAGACCACTCAACGTTTCTAAGGCATCATTGAACCACAGAAACAGGTTACCGCCAATAGCGGTTAGGCTTTCTAATCCTACAAGATTTATTAGCGCATCATTATTATCAATCAAAAGACCTCCATTTAGCGTCGTTAAATTATTTAAACTATTTAGCCCCACTAGCGCTGGATTGTCTTTGATGTTAAGATTGCCATTAACCGAGGTTAGACTTCCTAAACCTCCCAGACTCATCAGACCTTCGTTAGATTCAACGGACAGATAACCACCTACAGATGTCAGGTTATCCAAACCAGTTAGATCGGCTAGTAAATTACTATTATGAATCTCTATATAATCGCCTGTATTGCTTAGATTTGCTAAGCCATTCAGATTAGCCAGCACACCATTATTTTTGATCTTCAAGTAACCATCAATAGTATTTAGATTTTCTAAGCCATTTAAATTAGCCAGCACAGGATTATTCTCAATTCTCAAGTACCCACCAATGGAAGTCAGATTTGCTAAACCAGCAAGGGTAACCAATTCATTATTTCTAATATACAAAAATCCACCAATGGAATTAAGATTCTCTAAACCGGATAAATTCGTAATCGTATTACCGTTTATATTTATACTTCCTGTGTAATCTATACAGTTTGGATAGTCAATAATGAATGCGTCAACTTCTTCTTGTGTATCAAATGTCAAAGTACTTACTTGCGTACATTGTGTATAAGCAATTTGCAAAAAAGAAAACCAAAGTAAAAAACAGTAAAATAGTTTCATATTATTATATTTTAAAACGTTTTAGATTGGGCCAAAATTAAGTAATAAAAATGGACAACCAAAGTCTACACCGCTAAAACGTAATAACAGCTATGGGACTCAGGATCAACAACTGTCCGGTTTGACTGGAAACCATTTAAGCTATCTTTCTCAAAAAAAACTACCATATCCTCAAACGCCCCTCTACTAGCTAAAAACACGTAAATGAAATGCTACATTTTCACCACTCGTTCTGCCCAACCTCCTTCTTCTGTTTTCAATAACATTATGTACACTCCTTGGGTTTGACTATTCAAGTTTAGATTCATTTCTTTTTCTAAACTCCCGTATAACAATGTTTTGCCGTTTAAGTCGGTCAAACGGTACATTCCATCTGTCTCCCTTGGAAATATGACTTGCAATTGACCTGTGGTTGGATTTGGGAATATTTTTGGAGATAAAATTGAGATATTATTTGTGGAGGTGATGGCGTCTTGGCCGTCGCAATCTTCGTCAATGCCGTTGTTGGGAATGTCTTCGGCATCTGCGTTTACAAGGGCATTGCTATCATCACAGTCATTCCAAAGTTCAAAACCGTCTTGGTCGAAATCAAAGGTAGATAACATAGTGTTTTGTGTAGTATTTGTAATAACAGCGGGGTTGTAATCAAAGAAGATGTTGGCAGTATTTTCAATATTTGTGTTTTCTTCGATGTCGCTATTTGCTCGAATACTGTACATGACGTAGCCTTGGCTGGCTTCGAAATTGGTGGTGCTGTCGGGGAGGAAGATGTCGCGGAATTCGAAGGTGAGGGTATTTCCTTCCAGGAAGGTACTCAGTACGGATTCGTGGCTGGAAGTGATGTATTGAAAAGTGGATAAATCCAAGTTGGGATCAAGCTCATCTGTGATGACTACATCGTAGGCTTCTGCGTTTCCGGTGTTTTGGAAGCGGATGGTGTAGATGAGGTTTTCGTTGATGAGGGCGTAGTTTTCGGGGTATTGGGGGGATACTAGTTTGTCGTTGGGGTCGTAGGAGCAGAGGAGTTCTACGCTGTGAGCGTTTAAAGAATTATCATGTGAGCTGTTCTCATCTTCGTAATTGGCTTGAGTTCCAAAATTTAAAAAATCACCTACCGGAAAGTCTGGTGGGCCGGGAAGTTGTAGACTTATTGCGGGTTTGAAAATATGGCTAGGATATAAATCTGTAAAGTACCAGCCTACTCTATTACCATCAAGGGTATCTGGTGTATCGATGTAAGTAATCGCCATAACTGCTGGATCTATATCGAACCAAAGGGTTCCATTTGCTATAGTAGTGCCTTCATTGACAGCTAGTGGTTCGAAGGTAACAAATTCATTACATCGGGGAAGATCATTTACACAATTAGTAGACAGCTCCGATACAAAGCTGAT
Organism: uncultured Saprospiraceae bacterium; assembly: GCA_964508085.1. Classification (GTDB taxonomy): domain Bacteria; phylum Bacteroidota; class Bacteroidia; order Chitinophagales; family Saprospiraceae; genus CALGLS01. The sequence continues at coordinate 21,461 of CAZDTI010000096.1, forward strand.
TGGATGTAAGCCAAAGGAGAGTGTATCAGAATTGTGGATGGAATCCAGAGTCGTGGTGTAACTTAAAGTACCGCTGGTCAATGCCCAGTTGGGGAGATCATTTTCGTTGTAGGAGATGGTATACGTTCCGTAGTATAAGTACTTGGTGCCTCCGTTTAAGGCGTTTCCGTAAGCAGTATAATTTCCGGGTTCTATCAGTAGACTTGTGCTGGGGAGGAATGGTTCGTTTGCATCTTGGGCTCCATTCTCATTAATATCGTAGTAACTATTAAAGTTAACATTTCCTACACCTTCACATTGAAACAAAACCTCTTCTTCGCTATTACAGCCACTGGCATTATTATAAAAACTCACACTACCAATTCCATTAACAAAATAATTACATACAAACGAAACTGCGCAAAAAGTTAATTGAGGGTGCTCATAGATTTGTATATCTCCGCCTATTGAAGTAAGGTCGTCTAAGCCATCCAAACTTTGTAAATTCTGATTGAATCTCATTAGTAATTTTCCGTCAACAGAAGCAAGATTCTCTAAGCCAGACAAACTTTGCAAGGCGGGATTGAACCTGATAAATAAATCTCCACCAATAAAAGTTAGATTCTCTAGGCCATTTAAATTCTGTAGTTCGTCATTGAGTTGTATATCCACTTTGTCATTAACCGAAGTAATATTATTCAAACCACTAAGACTCGACAAACTTGAGTTATTATAAATCGAAAAGATACCGTTTATAGATGTAACATTTTCTAGACCATTCATATTTGTTAAGCCGGGGCTAGTACGAATCTTTAAATCTCCGTTAATTGAAGTGAGACCTGCCAAACTACTCAGACTTTGTAAATTACTATTATTATCAATGTATAAGGTACCTCCAAGAGAAACAAGGTTTTCCAAGCCGTTCAAATTTAATAAATTAGGATTATTGAAAACCCTAATTTTCTCACCAATTTCTACAAGACCGTCAAGTCCAGTAAAGTTTCCAAGAATCTCGTTAGTCTCTATCCCTACTTCACCTCCAATTGAGTGAAGGTTTTCTAGTCCGCTTAAACTACTCAGGCTCGTATTATCGCTAATCCACATATATCCTCCAATTGAGGTAACACCTTCCAGACCATGGAAATTTTGCAAGTTGGGATTACCACTAAGATTTAAATACCCATCAATCGAGGTAAGACCATCTAGGCCGCTCAAATTTTGCAAGTTAGTTGTTCCTATTAATACATAA
>CAZDTI010000097.1:0-22415 GCA_964508085.1 uncultured Saprospiraceae bacterium
CATTCGAAGGATCCACAGTGATGATCAAAGTTGCATCATCGGTATCTGCTCCATCTGTTGCGGTATAATCAATTGGCACTTCGCCATTAAAGTTTGCATCCGCAGTAAAGATGATATTTCCACTTCCATCCAGACTGGCTTGACCAGCTAAGACATTGTTTGCGTCATAGACATTTTGTGGGGTTACTGTTAGGGTGACCGAACTGCCACTCATATCCAAGCCACTTGCTGTACTTACCGTCAGGGCATCGCCATCCGGATCGCTATCATTAGCGAGTAGAGGAGTGGTTACTGTTTCGCCTTGCTCTGCGGTATTGGTATCATCTTGAGCGATAACATCGTTGTTGCTTCCATCCGTACTTGGAGTTGGAATTACTTCGATGGTTAAGGTCGCCGCATCGGTATCTCCGTTACTGTCTACAACTACATAATCTACAGGCACTTCACCTGTGTAACCTGTTGCAGGAGTAAAGTCGTAAGAACCATTCGCATTTAAGGTTATTGAACCAGCTAGCGTTCCTGATTCATCATAAACATTTGTGGCTGCAGCCAAAGGTAGATTTAGGGTATCTCCATTCATAGCTAGGTAAGTGGCTGACTGTACGGTTTGTGCATCAGCTGTTGGGTCGGTATCATTGGTCAAGACATTACCAGAAACAGGAGTATCCTGTGGCGTTTGATTGATGTCATTTTCTGCAATGGTGATACAGGCTAAACTTTGTTGTGTAGTATCTTGGGCTGTTCCAACGGTCTGGCCGGAAGAAGTTGCCACCGTAGGAATTCCATCTTCATCCACACCGCCAGTTAGGGTATCATTTTGGATTTGAGCAATGGTAAAGTTGCCTCCACCTTCTACTGCGTCTGGGCATCCATCTTCATCAGAATCTAAATCTAAATAATCGACTATACCATCACCATCCGTATCCGGACAAATATCTACTTCAAAAAGGTCTATAAAATTACCCGCCGCAATAGTCCCATCAGAGGTAGAGATTGAAATAAATTCAAAAACAGTGGTAGTTTGTCCTGCTGGGATGACATATGTTCCCGTATAATTTACCCAGGCCGTACGATCTGAACTCATTGTCGCTTGAGTAATCGTAGCGCCAACAGCATTGCCAATCCGAACCTCCGCAACATCAACTCCTCTTCTTCCTCTATGCCAAATCGACCAAACCATTTCCGAACCTGGTAGTGTGGCCAAAGTTTGAAATAGCGCCGCATGTTCATTTGCACAAATTTCTAAATGATATCCTCCCTCGTGTGAAGGAGTTGGAGCAGGGTCTCCACCACAGTGGTTAGATCCCCATAATTCAATTGCACCATCAGTTGCAGATGTTTCCCAACCAGCGAGGTCGCCTTCATCAAATTGATAATAGTTTCCAGTTCCTCCTGTACAGTTAGCCCCCCAAGCCGCGAACTGTTCTTGTGGTGTTACGCTCGGAAATGTTTCAAACCCTGGATTAATTAAAACATTCTGCTCGCATTCATTAACATCTAAAATTCCATCATTATCCTTATCTAGGTCATCCGCATCGCAGATTAAATCACCATCTGTATCTTGACAAGGACAATCTGAGTCTTGAACCGATGCATTTTGACTATCCCCCGGTATTTGTCCACTTGAAGTTGCAACACTAGGAACTCCATTCATATCAACTCCACCAGTTAGTGTATCGCTCTGAATATTGGAAGTGGTAAAACTACCGCCTCCTTCTATCGCATCGGCGCAGCCGTCACCATCACTATCTAAATCAAATGGATCAATAATTCCGTCTCCATCTGTATCCATAGTTGTACAAACACCGTTTGCATTAAGTGTACAAAAATCTGGATCTTGATAATTCAGTGTTCCATCACCGTCTGAATCCGCAGAAGGGTCTGCAGATAAACAAGTGAAAATGCTGCTAGAGATATTGCTTATAGTGATGGTTTCTGATTGAGATACGGTTGTATTGGTTACCCCCTGATTATTAAATGGATTGGTAATCGTTGTAAAACCAGCCCCGCTTAAAGTGTAGGTATTTCCTAATAACCCATCACCATAGCTGTCATATATTGTAAAAGTATAAGTTCCATTTTCAGTTACCGGTACTACAGCTGTTACCGTAGTGTTGGCAATACCATAAGGCCCTCCAGAACCAACAGCACCAGACGGACCACTAATACTCCAAGTTGTTTCTCCTGGGTAAGTATCCAGATTAATAGAGACATTGATATCTGTGGAAGTCACTATAGTAGCAGGAGGAGTACCACAAATTTCATAAGTATCTAGAATTCCGTCATTGTCGTCATCCAGATCATCTATATCGCATATTAAATCGCCGTCTGCATCAAATGTACAGGGACAATCTGCATCTTGGGTACCTGAATCCTGGCTATTTCCCACTGTCTGCCCAGAAGATGTAGCTGCAGTCGGAACTCCATTATTATCTACGCCGCCGGTGAGCGTATCGTTTTGGATATCGGCTGTCGTAAAGCTTCCACCACCTTCTATGGCATCGGGACAACCGTCACCATCGCTATCAGTATCTAAATAGTTTGGGTTTCCATTGGTATCCTCATCCAGGCAAAAGGTTAATCCTCCAAAAACACCTATCGCTCTTGTTGGGGGATTAGATTCTCCAGAAATTTCTTCATATAATACAGTTACCGTTGTTGCTCCATCTGGGATATTAACCCATACACTTCCTGCGCTAGAACCATCATCATTATATAAAGGATCAGTACAAGACGCTACATTACCAGTAATCGTATGATTATTTGTAGTCGTATTTACTTCTTCTATAGTTGGTGTCCCCACGTCACTTGTTAGTGTGATTCGGTCATGTCTAGCTCCTGTTGGGTCTCCATCTAAATCGGTAACCTGAAATCTTCCATCATAAACAGCCTGATTAAAATCAATCACAATGGTTATAGGGGACAACCCTGCTCCTAAACCAGGATCAAAAGAGATGTCTAAATCTGCAACATCACCTAATAAATTTCCAGAATCATAAATTGGCGAACTAAAAGTAAATGCCCCAGATGCTGAGGTTGTTACATTTATATCAATCGTTGCAGATCCATCTGTACTTGTAATGCTATTTGAATTCATGGTAGTCGCCCAAGCCCATGGACCTGTTCCCCAAGAATCGGACTGGCATTCATCTGTATCTAATATTCCGTCATTGTCATCGTCCAGGTCAACATCATTACAATGACCATCGCCATCGAAGTCATCGCCATCATCTGTACCCCCGACAGTCCCTGCACAAGTCATCATCATGGACATGGCATCTACTTGGTTTGTGCGCTCTTCAGCTTTCCAAAAGGAACTTACCCAAGTGGTGAAATCCTTTGAAAGAGAGGATAAACTCAAGTTGTATGCATAACTTTTTAATTGGAGATTTTGAATTGGTGTACCAACTTCCAAGTCCCAATCACCATCTTTACCTGTAATATCATCGGAGGCTGCAATACAAATGCCTAAAGCTGTCTCTAGCTGTGAGACAGCGGCTTTTCCTTTTTCGCCTTGGGCGAAGTTGCAACCGTAAATGTTGAGCTGAGATTTTTGGTCCAGGAGTTCTTTGGTCTTTAACCATTCAATGATTTGATTGGTGTTTTTCCATTGACCTTCTATCAATAATTGTCCAGGTTGACCATGAGTAAACAATTGAAAAGCTTCGGAATTACGTAGTGAAATTCCATCAACCAGTTGTCCTCTATTTGCAATAGTTTGGTCGATATAAGCAAATTGGTTTTTATACGCAGCATTCGCTGTATGAATTTCAGCGCTTATTGATTTTGTAAACGTGTACTCCTTGTTAAAATTAGCGCATTCCAACTGATTTGTGAAGAGCCAACTGCCTAGAAATAGGAGTGGCATTAAGAAAAAGTAATTTCTATTCATTATTAATGTGTTTATTCCAAATCGGAAATTTGGGTAAAATTTTAAAAAAAAATATTTGGGTGTTTGGGTTGGAAGGTTAGGGTATTAAAAATACACCAATCAAGAACTGACTGAAATATTTTAAATATTTGACGTTGTGCTTTTCCCTATGGCGGTATAATCGATAAACGATTGCACAAGTCGCTCGAAGCAATTGTAGATATTACTCGGTTCATGATGTTTAATTTGCTGGGGAAAAATTATTGGGTCTTTCAAAGATTAATCTTTCAAAAATTTCGCCAAAAAAATATTTAGTAGTAATTAATACTGTTGTATAAGTTTTAATGTATATGTGAAAGGTTCACGATCAGATATTTAATTTATCTAACTAAATATGTAGTGTTATAATAAGTGGAAAAGATGTTATACAATGCATTTGCAAAGTCTAAAATAAATACTAACAATATAAATACATTTCGAATAGAAGTCTAATTTCCTGATGGGTAAATCGATGGAATGCGGTCTCCTATTGCCAGTTTTTGTAAGCCTGTCAATTACAAAATACGCAGCATGGCTGGAAAACTAGATGACTCTGAAGTATATAGCCGAGGAAAATTAAAACCTGATTTTGAAGGGATTAATTTATTGGAGTTTTTAAGAAAAGGGAAGGGTAGAACGTTTGAAGTTGTTAGCGTTAAAAAGGCCAGGTACTAGATTGTTCTTAAATTCAGGAAGGATATGTTATTGCCAGTTAGTTCTGGTTAATTCGATTTTGGGCCACTGATCTTTTCTTTAAACCCCTGAATTTATTTTTTCTGTAGCGTCGGAGCCTGAGCCGAACAGCAATCATCATCAACATAATCTGTTAGGCCATCAGTATCATTGTCAATACCGTCATTACAAATCTCCGGCAAACAAGGTCCGACTAATTCATTTTGCCAATTGTTATTAGGAGGTGATGCATAAGTAATTCCATCAACCAAACCAGTGACTAGATTAACAGTTGGCGCACCTGTTCCAGCAAGGCCATCATTATCTCCATCTGCAATAGCCTCCTCTTCTGTATCAAAACATCCATCCCCATCTGCGTCTATTTCATAAGCATCTAAGATTCCATTCGGTGCAGCCTCGCTGTCTGCTAAAGAATAATTGATGGTATCGCTATCAACAGTAGTTTCCAAAGCATCAAACAATCCATTCGTTCCAAATAAGGAAGCGGCACCATCTATGATCCCATCATCATTTGTATCGGTGGCAGCATGACCAGCTTCGTGTAGGTCAAATATTCCATCATTATCAGAGTCTAAATCAAAAATATTAATAAGTCCATCATTGTCAGAATCATCGCAAAGGGTGAAGCCTACATTAATTCCAAATCGCACTCGCCCATCCTGATTGGCGGGGGAATAATGGCCAATTTGAAATTGCAATTGTCGCACTATTCCTAAAAATTCAATGATGCCAGTCCCATTGGTAGAGGGCGTCGGTTCCGCCCGGATGGTATCTCCAGATATTAATAATTCGTTATCTGTAAAAATCATATTCATTGTTACGGCTGGCGTTTGATTTACCATGACTAAACTCCAATCTGGAGAATATACAGAACTACTAAAACTGGCAAAATGAATAGTGGGATTAATTACATCTGAGGGGAAATTAATAGTATAGGTGCCGTGATTATCTACGTTTTGATCCGTATTGATTTCGAGCCATAAAAAGGTTTGCGATCCTGACCAAGGAGCTGGTGTTCCGCCTTGAAAAGAGTTCAAATTCGGCCCTACAGTCGTATTAAAAGTAATACCATTTTGCAATAGAATATCGTGTTGAACACCGCTTGTAGTCGTGCTTAATTGAACAGTGTCATAGGTGCTGACCGTGTGCGCATCATCTATAACAAAAGTACTACTACATTCTTCACTATCCGGAATACCGTCATTATCATTATCCAAATCACAAAAATCACCTATCCCATCATTGTCATTATCACCGCAGCTTACATGGCTGGCACAATCTGAACAATCGTTGCAATCAATTAAACCATCTCCATCATCATCAATGCCATTATTACAAACCTCTACGAGACAAGGCCCGGTTAATGGATTTTGCCAATGGTTATTAGGCGGTGATGCATAAGTAAGACCATTAACCAAACCAGTAGCGGGATCAACAGTAGGCACACCTGTACCTACCAGACCATCATTATCTCCATCGGTAATAGCCTCCTCCTCTGTGTCAAAACAGCCATCGCCATCTGAATCTAATTCATAAGGGTCGTAAATACTATCTGGAGTTGATTCACTATCAGAAATGCTATAATCAATTAAATCAGAATCAGCTGATGTTTCAATCGCATCAAATAATCCATTAGAACCAAAATCAGCGGCGATTCCATCAATGACTCCATCTATATTAACATCTGCAGCACTGTGGCCAGCCTCAATTAAATCATAAATACCATCATTATCACTATCCAGATCCAAATAATCTTCAAGGCCATCACTATCAGTATCAACGCAAGTATTCGTTGCCTCACCAAATATGAAAACCTTGCCGTCAGCGACATCACCACCACTATCATTGTCGTAGACTCTTATATAATAAATGAGATCACCAAGATCAGCAAGGTCATCTAAAGGTAATGTAGCTAATGCAAGACTTTGATTATGTGGATTTACATTTACTTCTGTAATGGTATAGTCCCCCACATTTAGTGTGATTTGGGCACCCAATGGATTTTGATTAAGATCCAAAGCTTCAAGAATTACCGAATTATTACCACTTCTTTCGCTAAACAGTACAAATAAACCCTGGCTTACTGAAATTGGGCTTGTATATCCTACTTGAAAATAGTCAACACCACTTAGCCATTCATAGCTTATTTGTTGATAATAATTCATGTTTCTGCTTTGAAAAGCTGGTAAAGCATCTACAGGCCAGTTAGAAGAAGAAATGTAGTTTACAATAGTAGATCCGTTTTCTACAATAACAAAATCATGTGCAATCGATGGGGCCGTAGTCATACTAAAGTCGTAATTGTCAGGAGATATAAAATCAGTGAAGATACTTCCCGTAATCGCAATAGAATCGAGTATAACTGGTGCGTTTCCTCCATTACCCGTAATATAAAATGAATCTGGTGTGAAAAAGCCATCAATATCATTGGCTGGAGGATTACATTCAATGAGGTCTGGAATTCCATCATTATCATCATCTAAATCACAAAGATCACTTATCCCATCATTATCATTATCATTAACAATACAGCTCACATCGCTGGCACAATCTGAGCAATCGTTGCAATCAACTAAACCATTTATATTATTGTCTATACCATCATTACAAATCTCTGATAAACAAGGCCCTATTACCTCATTTTGCCAAATGGTATTGACAGGAGTTGCATAAGTAATACTGTTAACCAAACCTGTAATAGGGTCAACAGCAGGTATACCTGTTCCAGCCAAACCATCATTATCTCCATCTGCAATAGCCTCCTCTTCTGTATCAAAACATCCATCCCCATCTGAATCTAGTTCGTAAGCATCGTAAATACCATCTGGTGTAGGCTCGCTATCTGCAATGGTATAAATTATTACTCCGTCATTCGCTGTTTCGAGTGCATCAAATAAACCGTTTATACCAAATGCACTTGCTGCTCCATCTATAACACCATCAACATCAGTATCAGCTTCATTATGCCCGGCTTCGATTAGATCAAAAAGTCCGTCGTTGTCACTATCCAGATCGAGATGATTTGCTACTCCGTCATTGTCTGTATCACAAACAAACTGAGTGAAGGAGATATCATCTAAAGCCAGGTCATTTCCAGTTGTTCCCGTTGAATTATTAATCAGCATAAGAAAAATGGTATCCGCAAGTCCCGGATTAGCAGAAAAGGTGAACTCGTGCCATGTTTCATCCTCCGCAATCGTTCCTGTCGTCGTATTATTTAAAACATTTCCAAGGTTATCAACTAGCCTGATGGTAATATCTGGTAAGGTCAAATTATGAGTCGGCTGAATCGTATTTCTAGCCCAAAATGCCCCCTGTAGATCTTGGTTTTTTATATAATTAGAAATAGGTCTGAAATAAAAGGTATCCAGTGTGGAGGGAGCATCTATTACCATCATACGTCCATTCGTATCTCCGGTGTGGTCACCCAGCCCGGTCCAATCTGCATTTGAATTAAACTTTAATGGCGTGTCTGCTATCGTATATTCTCCACTTGAAAGGTTAGACCCACTTAGCGCACATGGATTGGTTCCATTTTCATAGCATAGCTGCGCATAATCAGAGGAGCTTACAGTAGTTCCGGCACCAAAATTATCCAGAAAAAGAGTATCCCTGACGTAATTGCCGGAAGGATAACAACCGGCGGCTTCTACCATATCCGGAATACCATCATTGTCGTCATCTAAATCTATTTGATTCTCTATTACATCCGTATCTGTATCCTCTTCCATACAATGAATCACGTTGAAAGTGAGCTCTCCAGCATTGTCTCCTGGACCTGCGTCAGTATATATAGCGTATAAGTCACCGCTTAAGCCTGCCGTATGAATAACATTAGAATCAACTGAAAATAGCGGATCAATCAATACATCCGTACCCGCGTCAAAAGTCCCGTTTCCATTGACATCGATAAGGCCAAGATATTTTAGCTCATTAGTATAGTCCGTTGACAGTAAATTAGCGCTGGGAATATCGAGTGGTGGAATTGGAGCTCCTTGATAGACTCCAATTGCATTGTATAGATTGCCATCAAAATCAGTTAAAGAACCAAAATTGGTCAGTATCAAGGTTTGTCCAGTAAAGGGTCCTCCACTGACTTGAGTTGTACCAAGCGTAGAAGAAAGCGGCTGGAATTCATAAGAATCTCCAGCATTAATAGCAATACCCATATCGATCCAGGTTCCAGAAGTGGCTATGATAGCGGAGGATGGTGTCAAGGTGGGACAAATTGCTTCTCCAACAGTAAGATTTTTGCTGTAAGTTGTTTTCGAGCCAGTTGTGAAGGAAGTGGATAAGAAACAAAAGGTTATAATGCCCCAGCATATGCCGTTGAAGCTTAGAAATGGGAGTTCCGTTGCAGTATTTGTCTGTATTCGCAAGCGTTTCACCTTTTTGTTTTTAGAGTTTAAGTAAACGGTAAAACAAAGATTATTCCAAGGGAAATATAATAACTCCGTGATTTACAGTGGAATTAAAGATTGGCGGTCTATTTACTGCTAAGCCTTTGGAAGCTTCGGCTTAGATTTTTGAGAATAGTAGGGAAATAGAAGTTCTTTTTTAAATGGATTTGGGAGTCTTCATTTTTTGGTGAACGCAAAGTTCGCTAAGCGCGCAAAGTACTCAATATTAACCTGTTATGTTTTACGCTTTCAATTTGGACACCATTTATTAAATATTCCCATGGATTTTCCTTAAAATTATTTTTTCTGTAGGGTAGGAGCTTGAGCCCCACAGCAATCGGTATCAGCACCATCTGTTTGTCCGTCAGCATCATTATCTATTCCATCACCACAAATTTCAATTAAGCAAGGTCCAACCAGTGAATCTTGCCAGATATTATTTGGAGGGGTGATATAGGTGATTGTCGAAACCAATCCGACGGAATCAACGGTTGGCACACCCGTTCCTGCAATTCCATCATTGTCTGGGTCGATCACTCCTTCTTCTTGTGTATCCAAACAACCATCCCCATCTGAATCTAAATCGAAGTTATCTGTATCTCCATCTAAGTCCGTATCAATACAATCACTTCGAAATCCATACACACTAGCAGTCATACTTGTTCCACCATCTAAATACTGTCCTACAACAATAGTGTTAGAATCTAAGCTCCAAGTTGGTGGATGATATATTAGCCCTCCAGTCAGTATCATTTTCTCTAAGGGGCCATTTAGCGTTTTTGAACCAAATAATTCCATTCCTCCATTGGCATAAATAATCATCCTAAGCAAAGGGGTCTCAGGATCGGATGGACCTATTGTCCAAATTCTTGGTATCCCACCAAGTCCGTATTCATCTCCATCGGCAAACATGGCTGTCAAACCAGTAGTACTGAATATTTCTGTAAAATTAATATCTGTTAATCCAGGGTTAGAAGGACGTGAAGTCAATAACAAATCGTTTACCGTAATATTAAAACTATTATCCAGTCGCATCACATCTAAAACAAAACCATCTTCGCCGCTATCAATTGTAAGCGTTTGAGTACTACCTGCAGCAAGGCTTATATCTACACTATCCGACCTACAACCTTCATCAATATCCAGAATACCATCATTATCATCATCTAAGTCACAAATGTCACTCACACCATCGATGTCATTATCACTACAGCTTGCAAACCCAGCACAATCGCCACAATCATAACAATCCACTAAACCATCAGCATCATTGTCAATACCATCATTACAAATCTCTGGTAAACAAAGCCCGATTAATGGGTTCTGCCAATTGTTATAAGATGGTGATGCATAAGTAATACCATTAACCAAACCAGTAGCGGGATCAACAGTAGGAACACCTGTGCCTGCTAGGCCGTCATTATCTCCATCTGTAATAGCCTCTTCTTCTGTATCAAAACAACCATCGCCATCGGCGTCTAGTTCGTAAGCATCGTAATTACCATCTGGGGTAGTCTCGCTATTTGATATACTATAAGTTATTACACCGTCATTCGCTGTTTCGAGCGAATCAAATAAACCATTGATACTAAATGTACTAGCTGCTCCATCTATAATTCCATCATCATTCGCATCCGCTTCATTATGCCCTGCTTCATCCAGATCAAATATCCCATCATTATCAGAATCAAGATCAAGGTAATCGGCAACAAGATCGTTATCTGTATCTCGAGACGCACAACTGAATGCGATATTCCCTAAACCAAAATACTCGCCATTGGTGCAATCTGAAACAGACCAATCTTTTGCGGTGATGGATTCTACTTCTATTTCAATTCTATCAAAGTCTGCAAGAACTGTAGTTAAATCTGTAGCTGTACCACTCCAAGTCGCATCATCTAAGGTAAATGTAAATGTGGTCCAAACACCAGCATTTGAAAGACCGGTTACATCAAAGGTCGCATTTATAGTTACTCCTCCTCCGTTTAGAAACACATCCATACTTCCAACTGCTGGAGATTGTGTTCCCGTAATACCATCATAGGTTCCACCAATCCAATTAAAACTCAGTTCTCCATCTAGCTTACTACTTAAATCCACATTTAAGTTATCTGGACTTTCAAAATGCATTTGGTTACCATAGGTATCATCTGCCATGATGAAGTTACCATCTGGGTTTGCGGGAATGTTGGACATGTTACAGGCTTCCGATGTGAATACTGTGGAAGAGTGAACCGTATGAGCTTCTTGACTCCCATTATTCGTATTATCCTGCATCCAGCCTTCTTTATCTGATTCAAATCCAAATCCATAAACTTCACAATGACCTTCCTCCACATCCGGAATTCCATCATTATCGTCATCCAAATCAAAATAATCACAAATGGAATCTCCATCGGTATCAAGCCCCGGACAATCTCCATCGGCGCAATCAATATCTCCATCTCCATCATCATCTATTCCGTTATTACATATTTCTGGTGTGAGCACCGTAACTGTAAAATTAGTACTATCAGCGCATCCTGAATCATCAAAATAAAAGACATTATATTCACCAGCTTGATCGGGCTGGATATCACTTAGTACAATTCGATCCCGATTTGTCCCAGCGTCTCTTACTTGGTAATAGGAATTCGGGCCTGACCATATAAAAGTCCAAGTATCAAAACTATTTCCTACAAATTCTAAACGGAGAACACTCCCTTTAACAACATCAACATTATTACTCGCTATACTAGTTATGTAGTTAATTTGATATTCTGGTACTGGTGTAGTTGCAGGTGTACAGGCGCAATTAAGATTAAAAATGGCATCTAGTGCGAAAGATCCACCAGGGGCACTCTCTGCAACTGTAAGTCTCAAATAGCGGGTATGTACGTCAGTATTAAAGACGCGGCTTGAAGCAAAAGATGAATTCCAAGCATGAGGAGAAGCACCATTGGTGAAAAAATTAATACCATCTATGGACTCTTCAACGGTCAATAAAATATCAGTACCTATGCCTCTGATAAAATAACCATATGGTGTGTCCAGGAAGATCCCTAAGTCTATGATCATGGTATCTCCAGGATTGATATTCGCAAATACATCATCAGTAGCACCTAAGGCATTGTCAGGATTGATAACACCAACACTCGTTTGAGCGGTAGCAGAATAACTAGTAGTACAATCATTATCTTGACAATCCGTATCACCGTCTCCGTCATCATCTAAGCCGTTGTCGCAAATTTCTGGTACAAGAACATTTACGATAAAAGAGGTACTATCGACGCAGCCCAGGCTATCGAAATAAAAGACATTATATGTTCCGGCTTGATTGGCTTGAACATTATTTAAAAGTAATATATCTCTTGCGACCCCATCTGGAGCTGAATCATTCACCTGATAAAATGAATTAGGACCTGACCAAATAAAGGCCCATTCTTCAAAGAAAGTACCAGCAAAGTTTATGAATAAATTATCGCCTAGATTTGCATTAATTATTGAATCCTCTACAAAAGCTCCTCCATTAATCCGATACTCTTCGGTCATGGTAGTGGAAGGTATACATACGCAGTTATTAAAAGTGATAGCATCAATGTTTACAACACCTATACCGAGACTGGTCGTGTTACTAAACCTGAGATATTTAGTATGATGAGTAGTCGTAAAATCAACATCAGTTGTACTAGCAATAGGTGTGGTATAAGGAGATGCGCTGTTAGGAAAAAAATTAACCCCATCAATAGATTCTTCAATAACTAGAGAGGAATTAGCGACGTTCTCAAATCGGATGGTGAAAATTTTACCGACATCTAATACATTTCCTAAATCAATAGTAAGTCCTTCTCCATCGTTCATGCCTGCCACTGCTCCATCAGGTGCCCCCACAATATTTACCGCATTGCTAGTGCCATTATTCGTAACAACACTTGAAACATTATATTCAGTTTGGCAATCTGCATCTTGACAATCGGTATCGCCATCTCCATCATCATCTAGGCCATTGTTACAAATTTCGTCGTTAATTTTTATGGCAATCGTAAAATAAGAATCTTGAAAATTTGTAGAAATCAAGCTGTATTCGGAACCACTTAATAAGCTAAAAGAAAAAGGAGTACTTGAACCACCATTTGTAAAATCACCATCATCATCGTAGATTAAATAATAATTACCATCTGTAAAAGCAGGCATAGCTGGTAAATCAAAATCCGGATCATCTACATCAATTGCAATTTGAAAAAATTGGGTCTGTCCTACATTTTCTTCCATTTTCCACAGTCTATCTATTCGTTCATATTCCCCTCCTGAAATGTCAATTGTCGCCCCATTCCAATTCGTATTTTCAGGAGCTCCGTCATGTCCCCAAACTAAAAATTGATTGTCGTTTTCAAAGGAATTGGTATTGGCTTGATTTGTTGAGGCAATAGTTCCTAATCCTATAGTTACAATAGCTTCAGGGCTAATTGATTTTGATTGTTTTTGATTTAATCCTCCACAGCTATCTACTCCGATACCAGCTATATCGTTGGTATATCCATCTGTTATATCTTTGATCGTGGTACCATTTGAAGAAACATAATCATGAGGAAGTGTTAGGCCATATTTGACTGATAAATAAGTATTAATTTTTTGTTTGTCTATGGCACTTAGGGTATCGTTGTACACAATGAATTCTGCAATCTGTCCATCAAACATTCTTCCTCCGTCATTACTCAAGTAGACACTGGCCGATTTTCGTCCAATTGAAAAAGGTCCAAGATGTTGTTCTGCACCACCCGCAAGGTTATACTCAAAGTCTTCGCCGATCTCATTCGCTGTTAATTGGCTAAGGGATATCACTTGTGAGGATAGGGTAGTACCATTTCTATTGAACGCGTGAAAATCATCAAAATCCACTTCAAATTCAATCAAGGCAGGTTCATCACCTTCTGTATGGAGCAATTCATTATTCGTACCTCCTGCTGAAGTATTCGAATAAAACCCGTAGTCATCATTGGAATAAATCATTCCATAACCTACATGTGCCGCCAAACCAAAATCAAAAACGTAATTGTCTGTCTCGCTATCCACATTTGGATCGACGACCGCAAAAACATGGAGGCCTTCGTTTGTTGAGAAAATATAATCCGACCCTAAATGTAATCCATCGGAAAAGTCATCCGTATAATCTCCATCGAATTCAATTCCGGGATTGTAATTAATGGCAGCTGTTGAGTAGACTGGATTATCGGTGGAGCTTGCGTCTGCATTTGCAGAATAAGCATTTATAGACTGGTCGGCCCAACTAGTCACCTCTATACCATTGGCGGTCGTATTGGTTCCTTTTTCTGCGTCTAACCAAAGTTGCAAATTAGTTTGAACCCCTCCAGGATACCCCTCGTCAATACGTCCATCATTGTTATCATCAATTCCATTTCCGCATATCTCAGGACTACAGTAAACACAACTAGCCCATTGTATCGTAGGGTCAATAGTTCCGTTAGGATTGTCTATAAATGGTGCAGATGTTGGTGGAGTTGCATCTACCAGCGCAATATCCCCTGTTAAAGATCCTAGAAGACCTATAGTACTGATTGTAGATACATTAATATTACCACAATTGATTCCATTTATGTCCGCATTAGAATCAAAAACGCTGCAGGATATACAACCACCATCTATCGTTCCTATTGAGGAATCATAGAGTACACATGAACTTGGAAAAGTCATAGATCCACTATTAGTCCAATTACCGAACATGGTCATCCTATCTGCATCGACTACCCCAGAGTTGACAAAGTTAGATGCGTTTTGTCCTCTAAAATTTTCAGCTACATTGAGGGTACCCAAGTTATTGAAACTGCCACCAGAATTATTGATAACAATATCATCTAAAGTGGTTATTGTACCATGATTAGTCACATCGGTATCTGCATTGAAACGCCATTCATTAGCGACTTGGATACTTCCACTATTTACCATAATCCCATCAACTACATTACTATAAGTAGTCATGATTACGTCACCATTATTTTCAAAATAGCTTTGGGTAGCTATAGTGCTCCAGTTGATTGAGAATGTTTGACTGTTATCCGCACAATTTATTAAAGCTCCACCTTGTAAAGTAATAGTTCCAGTAAAACTGGCTCCAGGCGAAATACAAAGCGTATCTCCTGGATTTAAAGTATAGGATCCCGCATCAGCTCCAGTAATTTCCTGTGTACAATTAATATTGGAGACACAATTACAATCTGCATCTGCCGTATCCATAAATCCATCTAAATCGTCGTCTATACCATTTCCACAAATCTCTGGCACTGGACAGCCTGTCGGAGGATTCGGTGTGCCTATATCTGTAGCACAGGTTATGGATGGTGCCGCAGTCAAGGAGCCATCGTCCGTATTACTAAAGGTATCAGTCGTAAAATCATAATCATTGACCTCTGGAGTTCCAGTTTGAGCTACGTAAATTGCTGCAGAAGACAATTGCATTTTATTGCCAGCTGCTGGTGAAAAACTACCTAAAGAGCTATAAGTTATTATGTCTGCTCCCAAAATAGTAGCATCAGTACCTTTTTGATTATTATAGAAAAGGTTATTCGTCAACTCTGCATCTAAATCATGGATGTTTATTGCTCCTCCAAATGCACTCACCGCTACTGAATTGTCAACAAAAAAGTTGTTTCGGATAATCCAGTCAGCATCAGTGCCTTTTATAGCTCCTCCTCCTCTTTGTAGTCCAGAGTTATTTTGATTGGCAGCATTATTTACAAAAATACTATTCGTAGCTTGATTAGATGTAGCAACCGAAAGAGCAGAGGTCCAATAAATGGCTCCTCCAGACCCAGCATAGTTATTATAAAAATTACTGCTATCTACTTGGATTCCTGAATTTGAAGTACCATAAATAGCTCCTCCTCTATCGGTAGTACCTCCATTGTTATTTAGAAAGACAGCATTGTTTATGGTGAGATCTCCATCATTTGCATAGATAGCACCACCATCTACAGTACTAGAGTTGCTTCCAAATTCGCAATCCAATATCTCCGTTTTATAAGCCGTAGCAATTCTAATGGCACCACCTAGTGAACCATTATTGGAACAAAATATATTTCTACTAAGTGTCCATTGATTCGCATCCTCCATATATAAGGCACCACCTCCTGTCGATAGTGCAGTGTTGGTGAAGAACACACAGTCTTCAATAACCAATTTTCCAGGATTAGCATAGGAATTACTATCTGAATTACGGACATTCTTTAAAGAGATTGCTCCTCCTCTATTAGCATCATTCAACCTGAAATTGCAATTTTTAAAAAGTATTTCTGTATTGACATTTATTTTTTGTTCAACGAATATCGCTCCATGGCTAGTAGATGTACAATTCTTGACTTCCAGGTCGATAAAACTTAATTTAAAAGGAGCTGTGCTTGTTATAGCACTAAAGAAAGCAGCTCCACTATTGACAGCATTTTGTAATACTAAGCCTCTTAACTCTATTGTATCAGCAGCATTGTCATAATGTCTTATCAACTCATGGGTACTAGCTCCATCTATTATCGAGCGATTCGTTATCGGATCATAATTGGTACAAACTTCTGTACCAGTTGCCGAATCTGGGAATCCTCCAATCACACATACATTAGCAACGATATCTATTCGGTTACCTGGTAAATAGGTTCCAGCTGCAACGTACACTGTGCCGCCTGCTTCGATGGTGGTTTCTAAATCCGATGCACCCAATGCATTGTCCCAATCAGAACCACTTCCATCTCCAGTGGCAACCAGTTTTACATATTTTGAAGCACCAGTAGATGTAGCTGGGTTTTCAATTTTTGTTAATTCAGAATCAAGACTGGGTTTGAATAGGTTGTTTTTATGGATGAAATCTCCAAAAACGCCAATAGACCAGCCTATGGGAATAACAAAACCAATGATAAAAGTATATAGCGTTGGCCTATGGCCGTTGACGAGTTGACTTAGAGGAAAGCTAGCGAAGTGGGCGTTAAAATAACGATGTAATTTATTCATTCAATGTCATTTGTTTGGGGATTTTGGTTTATGGGGACATGAAGACAAATTATAATTAAAAATATATAACAAGGTTCGTACCACATCCTTTGAATCATAGGGAGATTAGTAAAGAAACCTAGGCCATACCAACAAAAATCACATTCCAAAAGAGCGCTTTTCTTGTTTAATTACTTCTGTAAAACGGTTAAATAGACTAAACAGTTACAGTTACTTTGTTATGCTATTTGGTTGTGAGGGCCATTACGAGAAGGTAATTTCCAGGCGGTAAGGATTATGACTAAAAAGGCTACTGAATTAACAATCGCAAAAAATACATCATCCATATCTCCTGAGGGCAGCGTACTTAATATGCCAAGCATAGTAACAATTGCAGCAAGGGTGTTCGCCCACTTATTCATTTTATTAGCCAATATCCTGGAAAGCAGTACCATCAAAATTGGTATTTCCACTATGAATGCATAAAAGAGCATAACCTCCTCTGATAATTTCAGCGAAATCATTTCTTCAACATATCCTTCCGTTGGGAACTCATGTAAATCTCTAATAACCATATTGAATAAGATAAATATCCAAAGAGAAGAGAGTAGTGTCTGTGGGGTGATTTTGTTTTTTAACATGGTGTTACTTTTTATTTGTTCTGCTTGCGATAACTTCTGAATAAATAGAAGAGAATTGGGACAGCTCTTCTTTGATGCTTTTTCGAATTTGCTGGATTTCCTGAGTATGACTTTGTAATTGTAGGCTTTCTTCCTTTGATACATTTGGCGCAGGTCCTCCAGTCATACTATGGATACTACTATTCAGGGAATCAATCCGTTTCATTTTTGATTTGATGTCTTTTAATTCTGGAAAAGCATCTAAGAGTTCCTGATGAGAAGACATTCCTTCATGAATCATTATGCTTTGGACGGTTTTTTCAAATAGTTTTTTCTCAGGATTTTCAGTAGAGAAAATTAGGGCAAACAATACGATTACAAAAGTACAGGCAAGTCCTGTGGTAGTTTTAATAACATTCATAATTACTTATTTTTAGGGATGAAAGATTTAAGGGTGTAAAAGATTTCTGAATATATAATAGGAGTATCAACGGAGTTCCGCCACTTCCAGGAAGTGAACAGCATATTGATAAAAACTAAGAATTCTATTGTTTTAAAGAACCAATCGACGAGGTCGCTTGTGGGAGCTGCCAGAAATAAAATAGCATTAACAGCAATGGCTATTATATTTGTAGCACTCTTGTTTTTATTGGAAAGAAACTTTTTCATGAATCTTATCTTGGGTTAAAAAATTAATTCTAACACAAATATCCATGAAGAGGAGTGGTTATACAATTTCGATATGCATGACGGGAAGAATTGTCTGCGAAATGGGTGTTTTGATCTGCGAAATATTTAGACTATTAATGGGCATAAGAGAGTGGAAAGTTATAGCTTTAATTAAGGAGTCTAGGTTTTATTGATTAAGAGGAAAAGATAATTTCCTCATAAATAAAGGTGTTCCTTCACGTCTGAGCGAATAATCCTTAACCCGCCTGACCGGAACGGGCTGGTCTTAGCCTCCTTAATCCTTAATCCATTCTAATAACATCAACTCCTGATAGCAATGTTTCTACTTCCCACTGTTTATCTTTTGGAAGAAATCTGCCTTGTACGTTTCGGAAATTGGAATGATTTGATTCGCAATTTTTATTCTACTCCGTTCAATAGATTCTATCTTGGAAAGAGAAACCATATATGATTTATGGACTCTGCAGACCAAGCTGGAAGGAATGATTTTTTCCAGATCTTTGAAGTTTTGTAGTGTCATCACCTTCTTATCTACGGTATGAATCCTTCGATAATCTCGCATCCCTTCAATGTAAACGATATCAAGAAGCGTGATTTTTTCTAGCCGATTTTCTGTTTTTACAAAAATGAAATCAGCTGGTGTATCCGAGTTAATTTGGTTCAGATTCTCTTGAGCTTTGTTGACTGCTTGTAAAAAACGATTGAAGTTAAATGGCTTTAATAAGTAATCCGTCACATTGAGTTCATAGCCTTTAAGCGCATATTCTTGATAGGCCGTAGTAATAATTACCTGACTATCAATTTTTGAACTTTCTAACAATTCGACTCCCGTTAATTCATCCATATTAATATCCAAAAAAAGTACGTCCACTTTGTTGGCTTTTAAAAAGGCAAGACCGTCTAGTGCATTATCGAAAGTAGCAAGGAGATCGAGGAAGGGAATTTTTTCAGTAAAGTCCTTTGTTCTTTCCAGCGCCAGAGGTTCGTCTTCGATGATGATGCAAGTATGTTTTTTCATTGTTATTAGAATTTTTTCATTGGTTAATTGTCAAGCTAACGCTATACTGCCCATCCGCATTCACCACGTCTAACCTATGTTTCTCAGGATAAATAAGGTTCAATCTTTTTTCAATAAGGTCATTACCCAAACCATTGTTTTTCTGTTTCAATTTTCGGTTAGGATTGAATTTATTTTTACAGTCTAATTTTACGAAATCATCATTTATTATGATGTTGATGTTAATCGCATCGTCCAATTTTTTGTTCGTGGTATGTTTAAAGGCATTTTCTATAAAAGGAAGAAAAACCATTGGCGCAATGGTTTGATCTTTTGCAGTACCTGTCACGCTGAAGTTGATATAATTGGAATTGGCGGTTCTTATCTTTTGTAAGGCGATGTACTTTTCAATGTATTCGATTTCTTTAGCTAGTAAAATTTTATCCGCCTTTGTTTCGAATAACATGAAACGCATAATGTCGGATAACTTATTCAAATAATTAGAAGCCTCATTCGCATCTTTTAAAATTAGGATGTCAATATTATTTAAGGTATTAAATAAAAAATGCGGATCCAATTGCGATTTAACCAAAGCCATTTCCATCTCAAAGTTTTTCTGTTTCAACTCCTCTTTTAATTTTAATTCTTCAAACCAGGTTATAAACCCCTTCGTGACCAGCGCCACGATACCAATAACTAAAGACACAAAGGAGACGAAAATTATCCCAACACTTACGGATTCCTGAGCTTCGGTTAAACTCTCTACACCTAAAATGAAATAAATCAGAACAGTGCCTACCAACGAAGCTCCTACAGAAATGGCAATCGCAAAAACAATGGCCAGCAAAAATCTCCTCTGTCGGATATAAGAGAACACCAGAAAGTAAAAAGAATAGTAAGCGATAATAGACGGTATAATGGCAAAGTAGACCACCCTTACATTGGCTTTATCAACAGTGGAGTTCTCCTCACCTTGTAACGAAAGGTACATCAAGACAATGGTTAATATCAAGTAACATAACCAAAAACCGATGTGCAATCCAACAACAATTGACTTCTTCATATGGTATAGCTTAGAGAGGATAACGAAGTAAAAGTCATTCTTTTTCCTATTTTTTAAAAGTACGTTCTGCAAATTAGGAGTATTTGTCTGCAAAATGGAGTTTTAAGCAGGGAAATGGAAATTATGTGGTGGTGGTGGGATATACAGAAAATAGGAGTCATCCTAAAAGTAAGATGTGCATGTACTAAGTAAGAGTGAATACTCACACAGAGAGCGCAGAGGCCGCAGAGCGATACGCGAAAAATACGTTAGCTCTGCGCACTCCGCGCCCTCTGTGTGATGAAAAATACGATTGGTTGCTCTCTTATATCGTGGATTTTCGAACGTTTACACTTTACTTATGGGATGCCCCCTGTTTGAAAGAAGTAATCAGAAATGACCGAGAGTCTCAAGTCCTTTCCTACATATCCCTCAAGTGGTTCAACGGAATCATATACCGAACTCCAACCCCAGTCCGCCAACCAAACTCATGATGACCGTGCCAGTCAAAAGAAACAGATATTGGTCCCAACTCCCAATTCATAAAAAGACCAATGGTCCAGGCTGCATTGTTTTTCATGATGTCTGTTAGTTCGTTGCGCTCGACCTCTGGGTTTTTGGTAAAGAAATCATCAAGTAATGCCTCCCCGTTTTCCGTTAGCATTTTAGTATTTCCGGGCAAGGCAAAACCGCCAGATAAGCCAACGTTGAATCGCATAAATTTCACCCAAGGAAAATCAAGATCTTTGAGTTTGGCTACCTGTCGTTTGGCCACGATATGACCTACCGCTGAAACGATATCAAAACCAATTTTCCCTCGAATTTCCAGCGCTCTGAACTCGCCTTCTACCAAAGGATAAGTCGATTCATAACCTTCCAATTCTTTGATGTGTTTGGGATCCCGGACAGCATAAAAACCAGCGTTTTGTTCAACACCAAGGTCCACCATAAAATCGCGGTAACGACCACCAACGCTGATACCAAAACCAGCACCATCAGGAATTAGTCGTGCTGATTTTTCGTCATCATCATAACCCAGCAGGAGAGCAGGTCTCGCTTGATTGTACATCCCAGAGAGATACCAAAATGCACGTTGGATTTTTCTACCGGACTTACCAGAAGAAGAGCGATAGCTATAATTTCGTCGTGTCGTTTTTAATCTAAAGTTGGTGTAATTGTCATCGTATTCTACCTCCTCAGATTCGAGCACCCGCCAAGTGGAATGAAACTCTCCAGAGTTAACTGTACTACCGCCCAGTCGTTCAAACATTCCATCTAATTGGATACCAATGGAAGGGGTGAATAAATATCTGCCGCCCCTGTATTTACTCATCTCTTCTTTTTTACCAAAGTAAATTCCATTGTTAAGCTTGAGGTCAATCATCACCAGTGGAAATTGAATGCTCAATGCAGGAGCAATGTTAACTCCAGCCTGGCTAACATCACCCATCGACTGCGTGCTATATTGCAAGCCAATCAAGGGCACGATGTGCATTCCCTGCCAATAGCGTTTTCTTTGTACGATCGTTTGCCGATGCAAAGGAATGACCACACCAATGCTAAAAAGCTGACCTTTATCGGATTCATAATCGCCTTCTCCCTCTTGTCCATAGGTATAATCGCCTTCCGCAAATTGAAATTCAAAAATACCGTTGCGGAGCACAATGTTTGTCCAGGGCTTAGCATCTACTTCGCTTTTGAAATTAGGGAAAACTTTTCCAACACCGACTGCGGTACTGGAATATCCGTAGGCTAAGCCGATTTGGGCATGGCCGTAGACTGTTAGTAAAAAGAATAAAAGGATCGTAATTGATTTTTTCATGAGGTTTTATTTAGATTATTGAAAAGGATGGATCAGGGTGAATAATGGTGGATGAGTGTTTTCCCACTTATGAGAATGGGCGTATTAAGGGGAATCCTTATACGTCCTTATCTGCCTTGTTTGTTTAATCAAACAAATCTCCGATCTGAGTATCGAGAATGGCCGCATTTAGTGAAATGGGAATAAAGAAAAGGCAATAAAAAAATAGCTTTAAGTTCATGAGATTGTTATTTGTAGTTAAATTTGTACTACAAAGTAACAGCAATACTT
>CAZDTI010000098.1:0-22327 GCA_964508085.1 uncultured Saprospiraceae bacterium
AAATGGAGCCAATCTATCGCATAAGCTTTGGTGAACCAACCAGTCTCTACAGTTCATTTGAGCAGATAGTATATTGCGATGATCTTCCTGCTGATAAGAATAGTTTAAGGACGCTACGGTATAGGTTTTATCCTGCAACTCTTTGCTCAATTCTTCTAGTTTTTCACTAAGCCCTTCTTCCAACCATTCCCGGTCTTTAAGCGAAGGTTGTTCTAAGTGTAACTTATCAACTGCTGATTTTAAATGCACAACTTCCGCAATATCTGAAAACTTTATCTTTTGATTTTTTTCCATTTACTAAAGAATAAATACGTACCATTTTATTGGACTAACGCGGCCGGAGCTATGCTCCTCTGAAAGGCTACAAACGGGGCCAGGGCTAACGCCCTTTTTCCTTTTTATAATTTTGGTTATCGGCAAAAACAAAATTGTATAATTTGAAAGAATCGTTTTTTCTCTTCATTTTGTCCCCTAAACTTCATCCGTTACAATGTATCCGTGGATAAAAGACTGCCGAAATTAAGGAAAATGTTTGTGATTCTTCAACACGAATTTCAAAACACTCATCGGGCACCTCCAAAGCCTACTTCTTTCAACAAAAGATCATTAGGATCTACCAAAATCTTTGTCACCTCCTGCCCTACTTCAAATTCTAACTTAGTTAATTCTTTTTCCACCAAAACGCGTTCAACTTGTATTAATGACCTCGTTTTGTTGTAAAAACCCAGTTCGACAAAATCCTTCAAGGGAAGAGAGTGCTCCTCCCCTCCTGCTCTGTACTTTTTCATAGTCAAATCAAAAGAAAGTGAATGTTTTCCAGTTGAAAGTGGTTTAGAACTTAATTGTTCAACAGTATTTTTACAAAAGGTAATTGTTTCAAAATAGTCTTTGATTAAGTATTGATATTCCAAAGGTGTAGCATCGCGCAATAAGTTTAAAAAATCAATGGAAGTAGGATACTGATCACTCCTATTTTCGTATTGATTTAGATATTCCTTTAGAACCGCATTCACTTTTTCTGTACCGATGTAGTGCGCCAAGGTATTGAAAGCAATCGCCCCTTTTCCGTAAGCGATGTACTGTTGTTCTGGACGAACACGATATAAAGGATGTTCTTCTTTCTGCTCTTTCACTCGTCCTCTTAGATACCTTTTGTGTTGCATGTTTAAAAAATTATTGGCCATCTCTTTTCCAAAAGCTTTTTCATAAATTCTCAAACTAATATATTCGGTGATACTCTCTGTCAGCATTTTTGAACCTAGTGCATCTGCCGGCATGGTTTTGTTGCCGAACCATTCGTGTGTGAGTTCATGCCCCATTACATAGAAGGGTAAATTTATGTCCTCTTTCATTGCTTCGGCATTGATGGTAAATTGAATTTCTGAACTTGGGATATTATTCGCCATTAAGGTGGCGGAATAATCGTGTTCCGTATGGGGAAATTCTATGATTCGAATAACCTCATGTGGATATTCATTGAACCAAGTACGATTGTAATCCAAGGCAGCTTTAACTCCATCTATCATTGCTTTTATATTCGTATCATGTCCTTTTTGGAAATAGACCTCAATTTGGCGATTCTTATAAGATTCAGTAATTTGTTCAAAAGCAGCTGAATGGAAAGAAAAATTCAGTTTGACCTTTTCTTTAGCTTTGTAATTATATTGTTTTCTATTGCCTATCAACTTCTCATTTAGTAGGTCGCCTGGTGCAAAAGCCATTTGTTCCTTAGAGGTAGTGATGGTAGTGGAGATGCTTACAAAGTCAGCGTCGTTGTGATAAAAGTTTTGCTTTCCAGCTAGGCTATCAGAAGGTTCTTGAATGTTCTCATTGAAAATATAACCTAAGCGAGGCAAGATGTCTTGTTTGATGTAAGTACCATTGGAGATCACAGAAGAGTTTCTTGTAAACAGAGTGTTTGATTTGTTTTTGACATCAAAGCTAATGTTAATACTATCTCCTATTTGTAATGGTTCTAACAACTTGTAGGCAGTGTGTTGCATTTGCGTATCTTCATCAATTACTTGGTTCGCTTTAGAGATTTCCAGACTTGTTATTTCGTCAAATCCGGTTTTTATTATCAACGTGTCTATAGCTTGTTCCGATTTATTGATAAGCGTATAAAATCCCTTTGCGGTAAATGCATTCTGGTCAGGAAAAATATCGAGCGCTAAATGAATAGAGTCAATCTTCGGTTGAATTGTGTTGGCATATTTACCAAACTTTGATTTGAAGTTCTTCAAGATCGTTGATTTTGATTGTTCGAATTGTGCATCCGAAACGCTTGAAGATTCAACTTTGTAAATTGTAAAACCCAGCAAAAGGAAACAGAATACCGCTCCGGATAATAATAGGGTAACAGGTCTGCTTATTCTTTTTTTCGCTAAAGCTAAACGTTTAATAATAGATTGATCTACGCCTCTTCGCCAAAGCAAGTAGGCACCACCCAACAATATAACTGCAGAAACCAACCAATAGCTTAGTAATAGAAAATAGCCTGAAAGTTGCTGTCCATAGCCATTAAAATCACTGTAGACTAATGGAGGTAGCGCATTGAATTTCAACAAATTAGTTGTAAGTCCCAATTGGCCTAAAGCATCTACTCCCATCCAGGTCATTAGCAATAAAAAGAAGCCAACAAATACGTTTGGAGAAAGACTATGTATAAAAATACTGTAAGCTGCCCAAATGATAAAGGTGGGCAATGTCAATACAAATAGCTTAAAAAGGTACTGTCCTATTTCAAACTGAAAATAACCATTGTAAATCTGAATGCAAATTCCGCAAAACATCAGAAAGGACAAAAGGGTGATTTGCATCATGACCAATGCAAGAAATTTTGATCCTAGTAAAGACCAATTCGGAATAGTGGTTGCATCAATCAAGTGATTCATTCGACGGCTTTTACTTCTATGTAACAACATGCCTCCGTACATAAAAGTAGCCAGCATCAAAATCAAAGTATAAAAGAAAAAAGGTGCCATTAAAATGATTCTAGTCAATGGCAAAAGATTAAACTCTCCAGTATTTGTTACTTTAAGCAACATAAAAAACACCGCTAAGAAACCAAAAAAGGCAAAGAGGTAAAACATCCAAGATCGGACGATGTAGCGGAATTCCATTGCGGCTAAGGTAAACATAGATTGAAATTGTGTTTTCCAGGAATGGTCATAAACCACTTCCGAAAGCTTCTTTACAATCATTGGTTTTCGTTGTCCGATTTCTTTTTTAGAAGCGGTCAAAAAAGAAGGCATCATTCCCTTGAACGGAGATTCATGCAACAGATCGAATTTTCGATAAAAAAGAAAGAAAATAGTCAGAAGTGTACCTCCCCAAAACAAGCGATTATATAATACCATTCCCAGTATCGGAATTTGATTGCTGTTCATATCTTCTAAAGTCCAATGCTGGGTTTCATAGCTAATGGCATTCTGACAAAACGGATCAAGCAAAGTAAGCGGAGTAGCGTAACCTGTGAATGCCTCATCAACTATAATCTGAAACAAAAACAGAATCAGTATGCAAATAAATCCAGCATACAAATTTCTGGAAACTCCAACCACCATAAATACTAACAATCCGACAAAAATAAAATTAGGAATTAAAACTACCCCATAAACAAACAAGTAACCACTAAGATTAAAGTCATCAATTTTAGGATTATCTACTCCCAGCATAAATTCTCCTAACATTAATGCTACACCCATCGACAAACTAACCAAAATAACCACTAGCAATGCACTACTAAGCTTACCTAACAAATAATTTCTTTTTGCCATTGGGAAAGAATAGGAAATATGAAAAGTTCCGCTTTTGTAATCTCGATACAAGGAGGTCCCAACGATTACTGGTACTAAGAACAATAACAGTTTGTTGAAATACTGGAATATATAGTTGATCTCATAAGGGGAATTTAGCAAGCGTACCGCTTCTTTGGATGTTGAGGGGCCGTCGAAATAACCTCCAGTACCTAACATACTGACCAGAGAAATCAGGAAAAATGCAGCGGCAAAAATATAAATCAACGGCCTGCGGAGCCAGTAGCCTAATTCGTATTTGAAGATGGTATTTGTCATTTTTTGTTATTTGAGTTTTAAGCT
The DNA here is from genome assembly GCA_964508085.1 of uncultured Saprospiraceae bacterium. Classification (GTDB taxonomy): domain Bacteria; phylum Bacteroidota; class Bacteroidia; order Chitinophagales; family Saprospiraceae; genus CALGLS01. Next base: position 4,101 of record CAZDTI010000098.1, read on the forward strand.
TTCTATCTTAGTAGCTGAACATTTTCTGCGAAAAGTGCATCATCAAAACAGTTTTTCACTACGCTTACCACATCTCCTTAAACACTGATTATCAATACTTTTCACATTACATAATTATAATTTTAAAAAAAGTACATTTCATTTTATGGAATTTACCGATTTCTGCAACCTATTAGTAGAGACTTGTTGAAAGTAGCTACTGAAAGAGGTATTGCTTTCGCTAAGGATTAAGATAATCTTGACATGGAAAGAATGCCCTCTGGGAAAGACCGGACAAAGGCCTACTGAAAAAACAAGTCTTCTACAAATGAACGTTCAAAATCATCCTTAAAAAGGAAAAAACATATGACCATGTTGGGCTTAAGCAGCTAACGTAGGGTGGCTGCGCCATGCATGGTATCGAAATCGAGGCGGGCTCGGAAACCCGGCGGTGGCGGTTGGGTGGGCCCTCCCTTACCCTACAAAAGCCACCTCTAACGCATTTCATTACCCATTCATTCCTAACAAAACCACCCTCATCCTAAACCCCAGCAATACGCCAATCCTTCGCAATCCAAGCTCTTCAAAACCACAATTGAATTTAAACTCCCAACTGAAAAACCCTACCCCTTTCAATACCCCTTCAAGGCCACAAAATAAAAATCCCCCAACCCAGGTTCCACAACCTCAAACTCTTCCTCCAATTTCCCATCCGCCAATATCCGCACCATCAAAGAGTTATCTTCATTAAAGCTACTCGACAAAACCCGATACTTTCCTTCTGTCTCTTCTAATTTTTCCTTTTCTATTCTCAAGCTCCAAATCTTCCCATCTAAAGAAGAAACTGCAGTCGAAGGAGTAATGTTAGAAAGCACTGCACCTTCATTCATAATAGCCATTTGACTACAAAGTTCTTTGACATCCTCCACCAGATGAGTTGAAAAAATCACAATATTATCACTTCCAATATCTCGCAATACATTCAGAAATCGATTCCGCTCCGCCGGGTCAAGTCCAGCCGTAGGTTCATCTACAATAATCACTTTTGGTTTGTTCAATAACAATTGTGCGATTCCGAAGCGCTGACGCATCCCACCAGAGTAAGTACTCACTCGCTTCTTTCGAGCATCATACAAGTTCGTTAATTCCAACACTTCTCCTACTGCCTTAATTCGATCTTTTTTGGAAGCCACCCCTTTTAAAATCGCAAAATAATTCAACAATTCTTCTGCGGAATCTTTTTCGTAAACCCCAAACTCTTGTGGCAAATACCCTAGTGATTTACGAAATTCCATTCGTTCTTCATGAATATCCATGCCATTGAAAAGCACGGTTCCACTATCTTGCTCTTGTAGTGTTGCTATGGTACGCATCAATGAAGATTTACCGGCTCCATTTGGCCCTAGCAGACCAAACATCCCACTCCCAATTTCAAGGCTAAGGTTATCGATAGCCTTTACTCCATTTGAGTAAGTTTTTGACAGATTTTCTATACTTAGATTCATCATAAGCAATAAATAACTTTACATTTAATTGTTTTCTACTAATCGCTGAACCAGCCGAATGTAAAGAGTTTCGAAAGTGAAACGCTTTACATCGCACAAGCAATTCAGCGATAAGCCAAATGTAGTAGCAAACCAATAAAAATGCTGGAAATCTGTTGTTTCAGGCGTCCCATTAGATGCAATGGGATGAATTTAAGGGTAAATCAGGGAGAATTTCAGAAAATTAGCGACTTACGAATTCTCCGTCATGCTCTTAATATAGTCTGTTGGCGACATCCCAAGCTCACTTTTGAAGGCTCGATAAAAACTACTTTTCGATTTAAAGCCACAGTCCTTAGCGATGCCAACCAGAGAAAGCGTCTGGTTTTTCTGTTGTCCCACTTGAGCTTTGAAAGCCTCGATTCTAAAACTGTTTAGGTAGGTATAAAAATTAGTCTCTAGTTTTTGATTAAGGACATAGGAAAGTTTTTTATCGGTAGTTCCCAACTCTTTAGCGAGCTCGCCTAATGTAAGTTCTGCATTAAGGTATGGCTTGTCCTTATCCATGAGTACTTTCAAATCTTTGAGTAGTTTAATCGCTTCTGATTCAGGAAGAACTGGGGCGACTTTTCTATTAGCCTTTTCCTTTTCTGCCTCTTGTTGGAGGTCCTTCTCTTTTTTCATTTCCTCAATTCGTTTTCGGTTGAGTATCCAATCTTTAGAAAAACGATAACCAAAGGAAAAATTTAACACTAAAAAGAAAGGCGAAGGAGCTCCAAACAAAAAACTATCCCGTCCTTGAAGTTCAGAAAAGAAATTAATCCTAGGATCAAATAAGGAGGTAAGTACAGCACGGATCAATTCAGGCAGGAAGAAAACCAGCACGAAAAAAAACAAATACCGTAACCACTTCTTATGAACCAAATATTTGGGAATCAACCAAAACGCATTGGCATAGAACCAAATCGGGAATATCAAAACAATAAGGGGCGCTGGCGTTCTCTCCCGAATACTTTTATCAAACCAATCTGAAGTCCAATCTACATTAACGAAAGTAAAGATGAATAGCCAAAATAGGATATGGATAACAATTTCGATTCTTTGCTGGTTTTTCGTCATAGGTAGTTTTACGATCTGAACAGGACAAGCTAAAATATATTTGCTAGGAATTAAAAACGAATATATAAAAAAATCAGCTGCTTAAGTACTTGTACTAAACCCTTTCCAAGTTCAAAGCCTTTCTAAATCAAAGAGCGCCCACAACTTCACCTAAGAAATTGCGAACGCTCTCCTCCATTTGGTTTTTTGGTTAGTTCTAGTTCATAAGAGCGGTAGAAAGCTCGAGTGTATGCCTTTAGTGGATAAACCGCTCGACTTTATAGAACTATCGCTTTCCGAAGTTGATGAAAAATTAGCAAAATCGAACCTTGAATGTATGAAGATAGTGTCAAGGATGTATGAAACATAGAGAGAATGCTATATCGGCAAGCGTACTACCGCCCTTGTTCCGCAAACCAATCCGTTTCCATCTATGATGTCCTTATGTTTAACATCACACATTTCCTGCTGTTTTGGGAAAAGCAGTTTCAGTCGATCTTTTACGATGCTCATCGCTCGCGACTTATGAGTTTTACCCCGTGCTTCTGCTATTTTTGCGGCGGCTTTCATTCCCACCCCATTGTCTTCAATAGAGCATTGAAGTATTTCACCTTTCAAATCGAGATTGATTTTTATATACCCTCCTTCCATTCGATGGGAGATGCCATGCCAAATGGCGTTTTCTACAAAAGGTTGTAACATCATCGATGGAATTTCGATAATACTGGGGTCTATTTCTTCATCTACATTTATCTCATAACCAAAGGTATGTTTGAACCGCTGAGCTTCCACCTTCATATAAAGCATTAGGAATTCAACTTCCGTTTCTACTAAATGTTTGGTATCTCTACTGTTTTCGAGCATCATCCGGATCAAGCCGGAGAAGCGCCCCAGATATTCACTAGCCTGTCGTTTTTCTCCCTTGAGGATAAAGCGATTGATAGATTGTAAACTATTGAAAATAAAATGTGGATTCATCTGACCCAACAAAGCTTGCATTTTATTAATAGCATTTTTAGTTTTAAGCTCCTCGGTTTGTCGAACTTCTTTTAAGCGCCATTGGTAATAACCAAAAACCAAAAGAAGACTCATCGCTATCACCAAGGGCCAGAACCAAGGTCGTTCCCATATTTGCGGAAGTATTGTTATTTCGATTACTTTTCGGGAAACAAAATTAGGATTTGCATCACTATTCAATGCTTCTATTGACAACTGATATTCTCCGTGTGGTAAATGTTGGTAACGGGCTACCGCTCGTTCGCCAACCTTATTTTGCTTCCACTTCTCTAAGGGCCCACCCACCTTTTCAAGTTTATAATTCAGCTGTGCATTCTCAGGATCGGAATAATCGGTAGCTACAAATTCAAAACTGAGGCTATTGCTCAGATGATCATATTCCAACTTTTCGACTTGATTGATATTGGTGCTACCCGTTCGAGCACAACGGACACCTCCCTTTGGCAAATCACCATCAATTCTAAAATCAGTGATTAATATAGTCGGCTGCTTTTCCAATAAAGGAGCACTCTCCGATGGGATTACCGAAATTCCATTTCTCCCATCAAACCAAATAGTCCCATCTGCATGTTTCACCGAAGCGCCTTCCCAAAAATATTCTGAACCTACTCCATCCGCTAAGGAATAAGATTTTCCTTTTTCCGTTTTTGGATCAAAGAGAGAAAGCCCCCTAAGTGTAGAGATCCAAAGCCTATTTTGTCCATCTGGTTGAATCGCATGAATCGTATTATCCGCCAAACCATCTTTCTCTAAATAGGGTCTCCCTACAATTTGTAATTTTTTAGTTGAAACTTTTACCAATCCATAGGAAGTGGCTATCCAAAGTAGGTTTCTTTTTTCATCTTCGTAATAATCATAAACATCACCGGGAATGGGTAAAGTATCCTTATGAACCAAACGTTCTCCTTCAAAATTGAACACTAGAATTCTAGAATTATTATCACATACGAAAACATCACCAGAGCTACCTTGAAAGACATGAGAATAACTACTGGAGCTACCATCAGTAGATAGGCTATCCATTTGCCAAACACCTTTAGTTCTCGTTAGCAACTTGATCCCTTTTCTCATTACCAAGGCTAATATTTTGTCCTCTTCCAATATGCACAAATCTAAAAAATCAAATTTATCTGATCCTGTTATCTTTTCAATTTTTTTAGTTTTTAAATCAGATACATAAGCTCCTTTTCTAGTTCCAAAAATAAGCTCTTCCCCTCTGTTTACTGCAGCTGAGAGGACTCCAGGAATCCTCCTAAACTGGCTATTAGCTATGAACTTTCCATTTCCATTCATTCTCATCCACCCATCATGGTACACCGACAAAAACGTACTATCCTTCAGATCAAATAGACCTTTGTATCGTACAGTTGAGGCATCCGTGTGTGTATTGTTGATAAAGTCAAACTTCCTTTTCCCAAAACTAACATAAGCAAGTCCTTCCATCATTCTTGACACCCACAGCACTTGATCATCATCAATATAAATATTTCTACATTTAGTATCTAATTCATTACCTGTGGCAGAAATGGAGCGTAAATAATAAGGAATATATTTTCCAGTATTTTTATTAAAAAGAAAAATCCCTTTGTTATAGGCAGAGACTATAAAGTGTTCCTCACCTAGTCTTTCAAAGAAAATAAAATCTTGTACTTCGAAGGGAAAAGATGTCAGCTCCTTTGTGGCTACATTCCACTTTTTCAGGCCTGCATCTGTTGACATCCAAAGAGAATTTGGCGCTTCAAAATGGCATTGAAAAACGGGAAAATTCCAAGTTTTGTCCTCCTCCGTCTTTCTTTCTTTTAAAACAAAGTCATCATTTTCAGCTTCAAAATAATCAATTCCATTTTGCTTTTTACCTGAGGTAGAAAAAAGGTACCTCATCTGCCCATTTGCATCTAAGCCAGGAAAAACATGATAGTATTTGGTTTCCATTATCGGCTTACTTTGCTCAAAGTCAGGTATTTCCCCTGAAATATCAACCCGATGAATATCGTAATTTCCATTACGACCGCCTGTTCTGAGCCAAAGCTGTTTCCCGTTTTCTATATGGAAAACCTTATAATCCTCTTTTATCAATTCTCCCTTGGAGTCCCTTAAAAAGAAATGCCGAAATTCATCCTTCTCCCGATTATAGCAATGAACAGCCTCGTAAGTACAAAACCATAGATTCTTATTTATATCTTCATACATTTTACTCTGAATGTTCTCCCCATACAACTGAGTAGAATCACTAAAATCAGCACGGTAAGTCTTAACGTTTTTCCCATCGAAGCGATTGAGTCCACGTATTGAAGAAACCCAAACGTAATCCTCTGAATCTTTAGTAACATAAAAATTGTAATCCTGCGAAGTTAGCCCCTCTGATATATTTAGTTCATGACACCAAAGGGTGCTGGATTCCTGAGCGCGAACTGCACAGGTTACAAGAAGTAAAATGTAAATTAATTGTTTTTCCAAAAGACTTTTTAATGCTCCACGTCCAAGCGTCTAAGAATACCCTTAGATAACTATCCATCAGTAACTTGAGATAAGTCAACTATAGTACCTTGTCTGTAGAATGAGTATAGGTTTTATTTGTAAATGTTATATGGTTTAAATAATAGCTTTTGCATACATTAAACAGAATAACTATTTCACTAGGCAAAGTAATATTTTTTATGCGATTTCAAACTATTCCAGATTAATATCTTCAAAATAAAAAACCACGTCTCCATATTAACAAAAGTTTTACGACTTTCGTCAAACAGGAGAAATCGTGGTGTACAAAAACGCGGTCAGTCAAAATTCTTATTGGACAGCAATCAATTTTATTTAGTTTACCTTTTTAAATTAATTCTTTAATATCATTTGGGAATCTTTCAACATTTTGACTTTTCCCTCTTTTACTTTTCCTTTTTTCACTTTTTTTGATCCTAAAGCAATTATCGTTTCCTTCCTAAAATTATTCAATTGGCCCGTAACATCTTTCCGAGAGCTGTCCTTCTTCATTTTATTAATGTGATTCTTTTTTGCTTTAGCAATTTCGCCAAACAAATCAATCCGCTTAAAGAAAGAAATACAGGGTGCAAAAAAATACAGCCCCCCTTTGAAAGATACGAATGGCTCTTTAATTGTTATACTTTCATTTGAAGGTTCCGCTTTCTCCCGACTATTCCAAGCTTGTGGCAAGGGATATACATCTCCTGCTTTCGCAAAAAGTATATCCCTTCCACTTTTGGTTGAGAACATTTCTGTTTCTCCTTCTTTGATGAAGCTCTTATTGAGCATCCAATCATTTAAGATATGTTCAAATTGTTGTTCTAAACTATTTTGAAATGAGATAAATAACATCCCTTTTTCGCTAGAGTTACTTTTTCCTTTCTTATAGAAAGAGCCTCTTCGGACAATGCGTTTTTCGCTACTGCCTTTTGTCCGTGGATTTGCTTTTCGAATGTGAGAATGGAAGGGGCAACGGCTCCCCATATCTTCCTTCGCTGACTTTACCTGCCTTGTCTTTATCAATTCCGTATAGTCAAAATTATCCGTGGGCAAATTTAGCGGCGCCTTAGACAAGGTCAATGGTGTACCGTCGGGAAATCGGCCCATCAGATAAGCAAGTGCTTCTTTCTCCGACAATCCTGCTTTTATTTCCAGTTCTTCCACTAATTGCTCCAGAGCTTTTTCATTCATCTCAAATTTGGCAAAAGCCCCAAAACTTCCACAGCTAAAACCAGTATTTCCTGCCTTATCCTGCACTAAAACCAATCCCAAATTTGGCAAATCAGCAGCCTTCACGGACTGAAGAGCCTGAATCATATCTTTCCGTTTATTCACCGAAAAGGCTCCGGGGAAAAAACGTGGATTAGCGATGTTTTCTTTAAAGATAAAGGCCTCTTTTAAAGGACTATGCAGAAGACCTTCCTCATAAACAATCGATTTACACAGTGTTTCCAACGAAAGGGTTTTATGTTCTTGAATCATATATTCCCAAAACATTCCTTTCCCTTTAGATTTTCCTTTTTTCAAATGGGGCAAATCATCGTCATTGTACGCAAACAATACAACAGCATCAAAAGGTTTATCGTAGTCTCTTTCTGTATTTTCATTATCCAATAAAACCCGTTCTTTAAAAGGTGTACTAAAAGCGTCCCCTTCCGGAATTAAATTGTTAGGAATCCCTAGCTTCTTATATCCTTCAGCAGTGATAGCCACAGTGATGATAACGGCAGAACTTCCCTCTAGTTGTTTTTTTGCGGAGGTAATATATTTTGATAGTTCATGCAAAAACTGCACAGCTTTTTCTTCATTCTTGAACTCTACAAAGTGATGTTCTGCAATCGCCTTTCGATGGTGTTTCAAAATATTGGCCTGCAATTCATCCAGCAAGGGCTCAAATTCTTTCTTACGAAAATCTACTGCCGGTTTTTCCAGCATATTCTCAATTGGGAATTTACCTCGTTTATATTTTTTTCCTTTACTATAGCGTGTGGTGATTGGCATTTTGTTTTGATTTTGTGGTGAGCAAAGTGTTTTCTACTCCGTTAAAATATTTCCGGGCATGGCCTCTGTATTGGTATCATGGTAATAAGGCGGACAGGGAAGTCCTACTAAGGGAAAGACATTTCCATTTGAATCCATAGCCGCAAAAACAGTAACTGGCTCATTTCTAAAATTGTAATTAACGAGCCCCGCAGAAGCTATGGGTTGATTATTCATCGCGCTTTGATTTAAAACAATCTGGCGATCTTCTTCATAGTAGAGGCTAAAGGAGGTATAATTCCCAGGCCCTCCTGAGTTGGAATTTTTCCATCTAGTAAGTGACATAATAATGTGGTTTTGGTTAACAAATTACACTATTGCTTTTAGGGGAGGGTTTTTAGGTGGGGGGATACCTAAAAGTACGTAACTAAGGGCAAATTGTATTAAACCACTTTATGAAGGAGGGCTCAAATTGTATAAAGGAAGGGTCTGATTGTATAAAGCTAAATTAGAAAGCCTTAGAAGGGAAAATCATCTCGATAAGTTGAGGTGACTTGAACATGTTCTCCATCACTCATCACCAGATAAGGGCCACTACGAATTACCTTTTGCAAATGTGACATATTTACAGCTTCAGAACGATTGGCTCTGATCAAACCATACTTCTTGAGTGATTTCATAAAAGTTCCAAGGTTTTTAGCAATTGTAAGTGTTTTACTATTTTTAAAAAAGAACTGACAATAATTGCCATGTGCTTTCAAACGTATGATCTCTTTTACTTTATGAAAATAGATGTGTTTATCATCGTATAGCTTGATTTCCGTTTCTTGAGAATAGTCCTCATTCCGTTCATTCTCTAAAAGTCGTTCAAAAACAGGCCCGGCTTTTTCAACAGCTACCGTCTCTTTCACCCGTCGAACTGCGTCCACCAATTCTTCATATTCCTGCAAAGGTTTCAATAAATAATCAAAAGCGCTTAGTCTAATGGCATCAATGGCATATTGTCGATACGCTGTTATAAAGACTACATGAACACCAGCTGGAATGACCTCCCTAGCTATTTCTAAACCACTTCTTTTCGGCATTTGAATATCTAGGAAGGCAACATCAGGACGTAATTCTAAGATTTTTTGATTACCCAAAATAGCATCGTCATATGTCCCAATAACGGTAACTTCAGGACAATACAATTTTATTTGTTCTTCCAATGTTACGATGGAATCTTCTTCATCGTCAACTATAATAGCCGTTAGGGTCTTACGCATGATCTAGTGTGGATTTAGATTATAAAGTAGCTTATGGGATGGGCCGTTTAATGTGAAGATAAGAAAATATTTTCAACCTTAAACACAAGTACTCGATTTCTAGAAAACTGGCATAATAAAAGCGGTTGAAAGTTCCAACTAAGGTTTCTCCTACCCTTGAAAGGACTGCTTCTTACTTCAGAGTTACCATTTCTCGCAACTCTCCATCCGAGTACTCTCCTATCCATTTCTCCCCCGTACTCACTGTCAAATTAGCCAACTCCTTTTTCGTTTGTAACAAGTCATTTACTTTCTCCTCAAAAGTTCCCTTTGTAATAAATCGGTGAACCATCACATTATTCTTTTGACCGATACGGTATGCCCTATCCGTGGCTTGCGCTTCTACTGCAGGATTCCACCAAAGGTCGTAGTGAATGACGTTGCTGGCCTTGGTCAAATTTAAACCCGTCCCCCCAGCTTTCAATGACAAAATCATCACTCTTGTAGCTCTATTGTTTTGAAAAGCTTCCACCATTGCATCACGGCCTTTTCGGGAAACGCCGCCGTGAAGGAAAGGAATGCTCAAATTAAATTCATTCTCCAGCATTTCCACCAATAGTTTACCCATAGCTTGATATTGAGTAAAAATTAAAGTCTTCTCTCCATTATCCATAATTCCACGCATGAGGTTAAACAGCATTTGTGTTTTTCCAGAAGTTGTTGGATCAACATCTCCCTTTTTAAGAAACTGAACTGGGTGATTACAAACCTGCTTCAAGGCCGTGATCAATTTCAAAACAAGACCTTTACGTTCGATTCCTTCTGTTTTTTCGATGGTTTCCAATGTTGTGTCTACTACGTTTTGATAGAGTGCAGCTTGGGAAGGGCTTAGTTCGCAATACTGATCTTTTTCAATTTTCTCTGGCAAATCTTTAATGATACTTTTGTCCGATTTCAAACGACGGAGAATAAAAGGCGCCGTTATTTTTCTAAACTGGTCAAGTTTCTCTTGGTTTCGATCCACTTCGATCGGTTTGGCAAAGTCATCTTTGAACTTCTTCAAACTATTTAAATAACCTTTGTTCACGAAATCGAAAATACTCCAATATTCACTGAGCCGATTTTCTACAGGTGTTCCACTCATCGCTATTTTGACGGGCGCTTTTATTTTTTTGATGGCTTTGGTTTGTGCAGTTCCCGGGTTTTTAATGGCTTGTGCTTCGTCGATAACTAGAAGTAGCCATTTTTGCTTTTGCAATTTTGCGGTTTCCGAACGTGCTACGCCGTAAGTAGTTAACAATATATCTACATTTTTAAGTGGCTTTAAATCCCGACTAGGGCCATGATAAATGTGGCACTTTAATTCTGGGGCAAAGCGATTAATTTCTTTTTGCCAATTTGTCAATAAAGTTGTTGGGACAATAGCTATGGCTTTTTGCTTTTCAAAAGCACCCTCTTCTTTTAACTTCAGCAATGTGGTAATAACTTGCAGGGTTTTTCCCAAGCCCATATCATCCGCGATCAAACTACCGAAGCCGATTCTGGAGTTTTTATATAGCCACTGATAACCGCTCAATTGATAAGGACGTAAAGTCGCTTTCAAACCTTTTGGTACTTTGATTTTTTCGCCACGCAACAAATCATTCATCAGCTTTTTAACTTTTTCTCCCAACTCCACTTTCGCGCCTTCATAATCTTCTGTCAAAGCAATCTGCAACAAATCTTTAGAGTCCAACTCCGGCGGATCTTTCAATTTCTCAATCAGTGCTTTTATTTCCGATTCTTCAAAAAAGACATACTGGTCATTTATTTTTACGATACCGGAATATTCTTTGACCATTTTTATAAAGTCGTTGATGGGTACTTGTTTATCGCCAAGAGCCACTCTCCATCGAAACTTAAGCATCTCGCCCATGTTCAACAAAGTCGTTGTAGAGACAACTCCTGATTCGCCCTTCTCCTCTATACTCATAGACAAACGGGGGCGCATCAGCTTACGCAATGCTTTGGGCAATAGTATTTTTATCCCAAACAAACGAATGGTTGGCAATATTTTAAACAATACATTTACAAAAGTGTCAGAATCGAAATACACTGGCTCCTCCCCTTTGTTGGCCACCAGTTCATTGATCTCTGGAAAGTACTCAGACAACATTGCCAAATCTCGAAGAACATCCATCCGAATATTGATAAACTTAGATTGGGTCAATATTTCTTTAATGGAAATTGGAGCGGACGCTTTTTTAGATTTCTTTTGTACCGCCACATTCACCGCAAAGGCTTCTCCCTCGTCCAAATCGTCTACCTGAATGACCGGGACAAAATCTCGTTCTACAATAAAAAAGGTATTCAACCACAACTGAATCGCCGTCGGATATTCCTTACTTTCATAAGTAGAAAAAGACAAAATGGCACCATTGAAAAACAGGTGTCCCATTTCATGTTCTGCAAAACGATATTGCAAATTGTGATTCGTTTTCACCAAATGGCCTATAAAAAACGAAAGCAAGGCTGACAATCTATCACTATCAATTGGCTCATTTATTTCTTTTCCATTTCTATAAAACAACAGATCCGTCGACATAATCTGAGCCACTTCCGAATGAACCTTGCTTACCACTTCATTCAACAACGCTGGCAACCAACGTACTTTATAATGCTTTGATCCCACTCGCAACAATTGCGGCAAATAAGCCGACTGCTCTGCCAACTTCAAAGCAAAACTATACACCAACACCAAAGTCTTCACCGCAGCTGCATATTTAGGCAAATCTACCAAAGGTACTTTCTCCAACCAATGAATCAGTTCTTCCTTTTTATCAAAAGATAAAATCGTTTTACCTGCCTTATTCCGTAAAGTGGCATTCAAAAAATCATGCTCCTCATCCAACAATATTTCTACATCTTCTACCGCATCCACTTCAAACAAGTCCAATTCAGCAACCTGTTCTTCTTTACGTTTCTTCGTTATTTTTTTGGCAACAGCCGTATAAGCCATTTGCAAAATTTTCTTAAAATCACCATTGGGATAAAACACGGGCTTTTCAGAAACAATGGTTAACAAACTATCTTTAAGATCCGGAATTCCGGAAAAATCCAATTGCTGATAAATTTCATCATTCCATTCATTGGTGATCCGATCACTGGAAAACGGTTGTTGAAATCTTGTTGTTGGAAGAATCGAAATTTCCTTCTGTCCTTCCGCTGTATAACCAATTCCTTCCAGTCCTTTGAACAAATCAAAATCATGCAATTGAAAAACAAGGAAGGGGTTTTTGTCTATTTCATTAGCCACTAAATACAACACTGAAGCCATGTGCTTACAAGGCACCGCGTGATCGGGACAAGAGCAGGAGCCGTCCAAATCTTCCCAAGAGTTTGCAAACAATTTGATATTGCGTACATCACAAAGCTGCTTCAGATCAGTTGGCAAAGTCCTGTTGAGTAGTTTGGATAAATGAAGTGGATTGGCGGTTACCAATTCGATAATCCCCGCTTTCTCCTGAGCGGAAAATGGCGGAATGGTGAACTGTACCTTGTATGGAGTCGGTCGTGTGCCCTGAACCTTTGCAGAGATTTTGTTTTTATTAATAACAATGTCTTTTGCTAACCCCTTGTTAGCGTATGTACGGCCACGGGGAAGTCGGTTGGAATAGTCGATATCTGCAAGAGCGTTTAGCCATTGTTTCCCCCACCAAGTGTTGCCATAGGTTTTTCTCATTAAACTGCAGTTGTTTGATAATTATCTGAAGACAAAAATAGGCTTTTTGGGCGACATGTTAGAATGGAGTACCCCCAAGCGAGGTAGGGCAAATCCTCTCAATAAGCGAGACTTGATTTTCCATATCCCGACTTACATTGCCTTTTATATTATGTCCTTCCTTAATGAAATACCCAATGCAAAACAACCAAGGAACCAGCTAGTCCCAGCCCCACCTGCCAAATCTCCTTCGAATCATACTGCACCATATCGCCAAACTTTTTCCAACCCGCTTTAAAAGATCCAGCCCATACGATTAAAAACCCAATCAACACAACCCATCCTGCCCGAACGAAATAATTCATATCTGGAAAAAACTGGATGATGATCAAATGCAAAGGGATAGTCGATACAAAAGCAATGAGGGCCACTCGATGATTGGGAGCCACCAAGAACCCGGCAGCACAAATAATAACAACGATACCGCAATTGATGTAATAACGCAGTTCATTGAGCGTATGCGTGAAGGCTGCTTCTGGGTTTTCGAACTTTACGTAAAGTAGAATCAGTCCCATAACAATACCTGTACATAAAGTAAAAAGAATCGTCTTCCGACCAGCATCGACCATCTGTGTATCTGTAGCTTCTTTGTTGAGGTAACCTTTGTAAATATCGACAGAAAATAAAGTAGCCAAGGAATTAAAAGTCGAATCTACAGTACTCATCAAAGAAGCGAAGAGCGCACAGAGTATGATGCCTTTGACACCAATGGGCAGATAATTAGAAACGATATATGGAAAAGCCATATCGGGTTCTGCCAACTGACCACTTTCGCCAAGGATACCATAGAGTGCAATCCCCGGAACAACAATAACGACTGCCATCACATACTTCATAACGCCACCAACCATAAGGCCTATCTGTGCCTCCCGCAAGCTTTTAGCGGCCAACGAACGTTGCATCACTGTTTGGTTAGCGCACCAATAATTGATATTGAGTAAGAAGAGTCCGAAGATGTGAATCCAGGGCAATTTATCATGATCAGCGGGTAAATGCAGGTGCATTAACTGTGGTGTTTTCTCATACAATTGGCCCCAGCCCCCCAACTCTTGAATGGCAACATAAGTGACCACAATTCCACCCGTCAGTAAAAGACTAAATTGGATGATGTCTGTTTTCACAACTGCTCCAAGCCCACCAAGATAAGTGTAAATCGCCGAGAAGATTCCCAAACCAACAATCATAATCGCAATACGAACAATGCGATCCTCATGAATAATTTGGAAGTATTCTTCAAAAACCAAATCCGCTGCATAGGCTCCCCAAAACAAAGCTGCACCTAAAGTAACTGTAGCGAATAACAATATATTTGCAACACTATAAAACAGCGCTACCCTACTCCCTAATCGCAGCTTAATAAACTGCGTAATCGTCATCACTTTTTCTTTCAAGTACAAAGGCACAAAAATAAAAGCGGCTAACAAAATACCTTGTACGGCATTGATTTCTAAACTGGCCTGCGCCAAACCATACAGGTATGCAGAACCCATCATTCCTAGAAATTGATACCCTTGAATATTGGTCGCAATGGTGGACAAGGCAATAGAGGGCCATCGTAGATTTCGGGAGCTGAGGAAATACTGCTCTGTGGTAACTTCGCCCTTGGTACGGCCTGCTAGTGCTACCAAAAAAATAGCAACGAAGTAGGTGATGACTATGAGTAAATCTAGCATTTTTTCATTTTTGTTAGGTTGCACAAAATCGTAGCGATCGTGTTTATTCATCACGCAGAGGACGCAGAGGCCGCTGAGCAATACGCTCCATTTCTTATTTTTAATCACACAGAGGGCACAGAGCGAAATGCACCAATTTTTAGTTTAAAATCACAATACATATTCACGTTAACTCTGTGGCCTCTGTGAACTCGTATCTCTGTGTGAACAAATACACACTAAATTATCGTTTACAGCTACTCCGTAGAAACAAATTCTAAAGTGAGACCACGCCTAAGAACGACAGAAGGAAGTTAACAGTTAATAGCTAACAGTTAACAGTTTTACCCCCTTTTTCCGCCTCCGAGCGGTGTTTGCGGAAGCATTGTTGGCGTTCTCCTTTGGACCTCCGGCATGGAGATGGTTTTTATTTTTGGCAATACGTATTTTGCGAACAGCTTACACTCATCAATATGTGGATAGCCGGAGAATATAAAGGCTCTGATGCCCATATCGATATAGCGTTTTATTTTGGCTAAAATTTGATCGGGATCTCCAACCAAAGCAGCCCCACAACCTGAACGGGCACGACCAATCCCAGTCCATAAATGATCTTCTACAAAACCATCTAAATCGGCAGCGTCTCGCATTTCGGATTGTCGGGCTACACCGTAGGACTTTGCATCCAAAGCGCGGTTTCGAATTTCGGTACCAGCAGCTTCATCAATTTTTGACATCAGTTTTTTAGCAGCAGCTTTTGCTTCATTTTCTGTTTCTCTAACAATGACGTGTACCCGCAATCCGAAATCTACCGTCCGTCCGTAAGCTGCAGCTTGCGTACTCATATTTTGCATGAGCCCTTGCAACTTCTCTTCTGTTTCTGGCCACATCAGATAGACATCGCAATGCTCCGCACAAAGATCAACGCCTGCTGGAGAATAACCTCCGAAATACAACAAAGGTCCTTTGTTTTGCTGAAAAGGTTTCATTGGTGCAGATGGAAGTTTAATGTTGTAAAAATCACCTTTAAAGTCAATGAAGTCTTGCGTCCAACCTTGTTTAAGGATCTCTATGACCTCTCTAGAACGCTGGTAACGATCTGCGGAGGATAAATCTGTACCTGGCAAATTCGAAGAAATGATATTAATGGTCAAACGACCTTGCAAGATGTGATCCAAGGTAGCAATAGCACGTCCAAGCATAGGAGGATGTACTTCACCACAGCGAATGGCAGTCAGCAAATTGATCTTTGAAGTGAGTGGTGCTACAGCAGAGGCAAAGGTCATTGTATCTTGTCCTACCTGGTAAGAGGAAGGTAAAAGGATATTTCGGTAACCTAGCCGATCGGCCGTAAGGGTAATATTGGAAGCGTTTTCCCAATTGCTTTTGTAGCGATCGTCGTGTGTTCCAAGTAATGCATCGTCTCCGTTGCAAATGGGAGCGAACCAGGAGACCTCTACCCCAGAGGCGTTTTTTGAACGAATATTTATGGAAGGTGCTGGCATTTCTTTTTTGCCGGAAAGGTAATAAAAATCGCGGAGATGTATTCTTTCCCTTCGGTTATTAGAGTGCGCAGAACAATTATGTTGTTGGTCGTTTTAAATCCGACAGAGGCCAAAGAGAATACAGCGCAAGATTCCCATTAGTAACTTTTACAATATTTAAAGTAATGGTAACCTTTTGCATTGACTCTGTACTCTCTCTCTGAGAAATTAACGTTTCAAATCATAAAACACTCCTACAGTATAAGAGGGACTAGCTGCGACCACTTCTCCTCGAAAGGCCCCGGCAAAACCAGCGGAGACCCCAACTCGTTTTGTTATGTAATACGCCGCTTCTAAGCCAAAGGACGTAAACTCCGTGTTATTCGCAAAAATACTAGTGCTTGTGATTGACTCCGCAGTATCTCCATTTTTGAAAGATTCAACCGCATTTATTCTGGCAATAAGCCATAGTTTCTTTTCCAATAAACCTACACCAAATTCTAGTCCATACCGGAATTCATCAGAAAAGCCCTTGGTTCTATTGTTGATGCCCACGTAAGCAGTAGCATAACCGCTGGCTTTCCCAAGTTTGAAGGAAGTTCCTGCATCGATGCTTAATAGCTGATTGAACTCTCCATCTCCCGTTTGCAAATTCTTTTCCGTTCCTCCGGATGTTTTGCCTAGCGGTAGACCAAAAGTTAACGTAGCAGCAATTGGGATTTTGCTTCCTGGTTTTGTTAATCCATATTTCAAAGCGATGTCGGTATCCCCGATGGTATTGATTGCTTCCCCCTCTGTCAGCGTTTCGCCATTGGTAGCTGAAATACGATTATTCATGTAATTTCTACTTAGGAAAGGAAAATAAACTACGCCAGTTAATCGACTGGTAAGGCCGTATTCCGCATACAAACTTGTGTTGTAGACTCCTGTTGTAACATTAGGATCTATCTTTCCCTGATCGGTGTAGTGCTGATCGAAGACCGTCCACCACTGAGCGACTTTGAAGTAGCCATCGCCTTTTTTCTGAGGCCAGGGACCACCTGCATAAGTATTGTTACAAATAAAAAGAAAGAGGATGATATAGATGGTTGATTTTTTCATTTTGTGAGACTTTTGATTTTTTACTTAGGGTTATTTGTTAGATGGAAACAGGTTGAAATCAGGATTTATTTAATTAATAGCCCCATCTCCTACTTTCACATTAAAAGGTTTACAGAAATAAAGGACATGGCTGTATTCAAACAAATCAACGTTACCGACATTATATTCGTGAGCGCCCGAAAAGGTAGTAACCGCTCCGATTTCGAGCGCATCTTCGGTTGTATTTGGATTATTAGTTAAATAAATGAAAAGCCCTGGGAGTGCAGAGGAAGCATTATAATTACTGGAAAAACTAAGGATCAATTCATCGGCATCATTTGCTTCCAGTGTAAAATCACCACTGAGTGCATAACTACTAGTGGTATTCACGGTTCCCATTCGGGATTCTTCCATTTCTGTAATGACAGTTACGGAACCAACGTTAATCGTCATTAAATCACTGACCGTTGTGGTTCCGTCATTGTAGGAAACCGTGATGTCGGAAGCGCCGTTTTCGAGTGCTTCAGCCAAACCAGATTCACTGATGGAAATCGTTGATGGATCAGAGGAAGACCAATCCGCTGAGACCGTCGTTTCTTTTCCTACATTGTCTCGATAGATGTATTCGAATTGATGAGTCGTATTGATGGCTATACTGTCCAATGAATTTAGAATTCGGATGGTCGGTTCTACTTTGTCCTGAATAATATCATCACCGATACAGCTTTGAAATAAAACAAGCAAAAGGATTAAGAGGAGATTTGGGTATTTCATATTTGCGTTTTTTAATTTCTCGTGTTTAAGTAAAGGTTTACAATCATTACTTACAACAGCACAAATATGATAATTCTATAAGCCGTAGTTATCACAAAAACATATAGAAAGGATAACAATCGTGACAACTATGGTTTTAAATTAAGAAGCCCTCCCCTAAGGTTATGATGAAACTTAAACAAGTGCATCATAATCTT